>NZ_JAJEQN010000007.1:0-119296 GCF_020687335.1 Anthropogastromicrobium aceti | reverse complement strand
TACCGGCTTGCTAAAGCCGGGTTCCCAAAATGCCCGCACACCGCCTTTGGATGAAAAGCGGCGCTTCTGGACGCGCGATAAATTTCTATCATACGACCATATAAAATGACCGTTATAAAAACGGATATAACCTTTAAACACAGGCTCGCCAGAAGCGTTTCCAGTGCCAGTATAATCAGTTCCCCTACTTCCATTGATTCCATTGCAGTCTCCATCGAGGTGACTACTGAATCAATGTTAATTGCCGTCTGCTGGTTGATAACACCTGCCGCCCGGTTCACTACATTCTGCCCAACATCAAAAATTGCCATTGTGATCGTAAAAGCATTGCTTACGAACCAAACTGCTACCCACATCTTGAAGAAATATTTAAAAAACATCCATGTATCTATGTCATGCATGTTGTTCTTTTCGGTGAGCATGAAAATCAGCTCATAGCACAACACAAAGGTTATGATCATTCCAGCAATCGGTACGATCACAGAATCCGACAGATTTTGAATCAGACTGAAAATACTGCCACTCCAGCCCTGGGGCGTTTGCCCAACCTGACTTGCAATGTCACCGGTCTTTTCATTCACATCGGTAAACATATTCGTCAGGTTTGAGCTGACCATGCCTGTAAGGAGGTTACGCATCCATTCTTCTATGGACTCAAAAATCTTATCCATGCGTGTTCTCCTTTCTTACTGCCCCGGCTAAAACAAATTCGCCAGTAATGGTACTAGCTGTGTACCGATCAAAACGACACCTCCACCTGCCATAAGCTGCTTGATTCCCTGGGACTTGGCTCCGGGATTGTCATTTCCATATCCCTCCAGAAGATTGATAACTCCCCAAACTGCCAGACCAGCTCCGATTGCAACAACCAGAGTCTGTAAAATATTAATTGCGGATGTAAAAAACGCCATAATCTATGTTCTCCTTTCGTAACTGCTGTTTCATTGTGATTTTCAAACGGTTACTACTCGGAGGGTTCCGCCCTGATGGGCGGTCTTTCATGCTTACGCATATCGCTACCTCCCAAAAGGGCATAAAAAAAGAGCTATGTATGTTTTACGTTACATGCTCTGTGCCTTCATTTTCACTATTTGATTGTTTTTCCAGTTCACTGCCTTCATACACATAAAGGTCGAACGCTTCTTCCGGATCTAACCGGACTTCCATCTGATGTTTCATATATTCTTCCACATGAAACTCATTCTTTTTATCATAATCGGATAACTGCTGATACCGTCTATGTTTTGTAATATCAAATTTATCACTGTAAAACGGACGGACACCACGAAGCTGCAAAATACATTTGTTACCGTCCATGACTGCCAGTTCATCCCGGCTCATCAGTTCTTTTCCTGTTTTCTGATAGTTCAGACCGTAAGACCGGCTTTGTCCTCTTGTATCAGAAGTGTTATATAAATCAATGGTTTCCTTACCCAATGTTTCTGAAATTTCTTTCAGAGTGGTGCTTTCCTTGCCTCCAAGGAACAACATTGTGTCACAATTTCCTGTAATGGTTTCGGCTGCATCCCTGTAAATTGTCTTGAGCTGGGACTGGGACTGGAGTATAATGGAAGCAGAAATTTCCCTGCTTCGGATCGTTGCAATCAGCTTGTCGAACTTCGGAATTTGTCCAATATTTGCGAACTCGTCACAGAGGATTCTCACATGATAAGGCAGTCTTCCATGATGAACGTCATCGGCCCTGTCGCATAACAGGTTAAAAAGCTGACTGTACATCATGGCAACCACAAAGTTAAATGTATCATCCGTATCAGAGATTACAATAAACAATGCAGTTCTTTGATCTCCGATCATATCCAGCTCCATCTCATCATAAGACATAAGCTCCCGCAGTTCCGCAATATCAAAGGGTGCGAGTCTGGCACCACAACTGATCAAAATACTTTTTGCTGTCTTTCCTGCAGCCAGCTTGTATTTTTTATACTGCCTTACTGCAAAATGATTCGGCTCGTCTCTTTCCAGCTCCTCAAATATCAGATCCACTGCATTTTTAAACTCTTCATCTTCTTCCCTGGTTTCACTGGCATTGATAAATTCCAGCAGGGTTGAAAAGTTCTGTTCTTCCTCCGGTGCTTCATAGTAGATATACCCAATCAAAGCACAATACAGCAGACGTTCCGCTTTTGTCCAGAAATCCTCGGAAGATTTTTCTCCCTCTCCTTTGGTATTTACCATGATCGTATTTACCAATTTCAGAATATCTTTTTCCGAACGAATGTAATGAAACGGATTATAGTGCATACTTTTGGCAAAGTTGATGGTATTCAGCACCTTGATTTTGTACGGAGCCATTACCACTCTGCCATTTTTATCACGCAGGATTTTACCGTTCTTATCTTTCTTCGGCGTTCCTCTTGCCAGCATTTTCCCACACTCAACAATAATTGTTCCCTTGGGATCAGTGACCACAAAACTCACATTATCTGGCATCTGCATAAGCTGCGGTTTCACATAAAATCGAGTCTTTCCGCTACCAGATCCTCCGATTACTATGACATTCTTGTTTCTGGCATACTTTGGTTTCTTCGGTCTGCTGTTCATGGTCAGACGTTCCGTTTGTGTCAGCAGAATATTGTTCTCAAAGACCGGATCAATAAAAGGGGCTATATCCTTTTCATTTCCCCATCTGGCAGAACCATATTCTTCTCCCTTGCGAAATTTCTTTCCATTTTTTCCCTTAAAATATACCACTGCCCACACACTGACTGCTGCGATAGTTCCCGCAGCCAGACTTTTCGGTTGTATACTTGGCAGTAACTTTTTAAACGCTAACGGATAGTTCATAAGGAGAACCATCAGCCTGTCCACTACTGTACTGCCCCTGCAATACTGATACAGCCAGGTGCATTTATTTACCACATAAAATACAACCACATACGGAATATGCAACAGAACCTTTTTTATCACTTCTGCATTCGGGGGACGCACCTGAAATCCTTTCAGTTTTTTCTTTATATTTTTTATCCCACTCATAAGCTCGGCTCCTTCTGTTTTTCTTTCGATTTTTCCCGTTCTCTCTGTTTATCCTGGCTGCGGGCTGCGATTGCCTGCTGTAATTTCTTACGGACAGACGGTTTCTTTGTTTTATTCAGCGTCTTTCCGGTAAATTCCCGAAATGCCGCTGTCATCACATCCACATCCCTTGCCTTGAAGAAAACGAAATATCGGGGTGGATCTACGGACTTATCACGTTTCAGACTAAAATCAATGCCATATTTTTTTGCCACTTTTTCAAAATCCTTAATGTTGTTATCCGTAATCTCAATGTTGGAAAGCTGAACATTCTGCTGTGCCAGCTTCTTTAAACTCTGCTTCCCATGATAATCTTTATCTGGCGGTCCTTTTACCTGCTGTTTTCTTGCTTTCTCTGCTTTTTCTTTCTCTATTGCTGCCAGAAAACGCATCATTGCCTGTTTCAATAAGCGAACTGTCACTTTTCCGCCAGTGATACACAGGGACACTGTTTTTTCATTCACTTCTTCCTGCATCAATCTGCTCCTTTCTATGGTTTTCCAACAGACGGTCTTCCTTTGCTCCTACCCGGATACAGCAGTACAGAACAAAGTTGACTGCTAATACCAGAAGAATCCCTGCAATAATCAATAACGTTCTCATTTTATACCCCTTTCATCATTCAAAAGGGCATCTATGACTTCTGCTGCTCATAAATGCCCCTCCATTAACTTTTATTTTCTTTTTTTCGCAATCCAGAATGCTGATACACTGCCTGCCATACCTGCTACTGCAAGCAGAATCCAAAGCAGCATATGTGTATTATCTCCGGTTTTCGGTGTATCCGTTACCTGTGTAGATGGTGTTTCCGGTGTTGGTGTTTCTTCCGGTTTTACCTCATCTTTCATCACAACTTTCTGAATCTCCCCGGTATCCTCTACTGTGAACTTCACGTCCTCAGCTACCAGATAGCCGTCAGGGGCAGACTCTTCACGAAGTGTATACTCCCCTATCGGAAGCATTTCAATGTAATGCGGTTTCTCCTCCGAAGTCCAGCTCTCTACTGTCTTACCGTCTTTGTCAAGAATGGTCAGTTTTGCTCCTGGAAGTTCCTTACCGGAAATATCCGTCTTGGAAATTTCTACCTTGGTCACATCATCTTTCATCTCGATTTTCTGTGACTTTGCAGTATCTTCAACGGTAAATGTGATGCTTTCTGCTGTCACATAACCATCTGCCGGTTTTGTTTCTGTCAGAGTATATTTCTGTCCAACTACCAGTTCTTTGATGATATGAGCTTCTTTACCGGAAGTCCAGGAATCTACAACTTTACCGCTTTCGTCAGTTACCTGTAACTTAGCTCCTTCCAGCTCTTTTCCGTCTGTCAGGGAAGTCTTGGTAATTTCGATTACAGTCGGCTCGTCCTCAAAGGTAAAAGCATAAGATACTTTTTCCTTTTCTGCACCTCCATACTCAAACGTGAACTCCTGTGTTTCATCTGTCATTGCAAATCCAGGTGCCGGAGACGTTTCTTTGATATAATACGCAAAACCAATCGGTAAATCTGCCGTAAAAGTCAGCTTTCCTTCTTTGTCTGTTGCCAGTTCCTCGATCACAGTATCTGCCTTCAGAATTACTTTTCCGTCTGCTCCTGTAATATCATCCTTGACACAGAGGGCAAATACCGCACCTTCCAGTACACGATCAGAATCTTTCTCTTTTTTCACAACTTTCACTTCTGCTTTCTGGCGGTTATTCTGCCAGTCAGCAGAGTAAGTAACCTCTGCAGTATCCTGATCCCGGTATGTCAGATCAATCTCTCTTGCTTCATCATCCAGAACAAAGCCTTCTACTGTAGCTTTTTCTTTTACATAGTATTTACCAAGTGGAAGTCCGGATATTTTTGCAATACCGGTATCATCTGTTGTAATGGTTGCCACCAGCTCATCTTTTTTATAATAATCTTCACTTTCTCCGTCAGCAGACTTCACATCTTCTAAAGCATAAACTTCAAAAGTAACATCTTTCAGACTGCCTGTTACATACTGGAATAAATGGCTGATCCAGCCTCCAACGGAATCCAGTGCAGTTACTTTATCCAGAAATTCTCCATTTTTATTGATGATAATCGTTCCTGTTGGCACATCATCTTTCATTTCAACTTTCTGGATTTCCCCGGTATCCTCAATCGTAAAAGTGATCTCTTCTGCCTTGAGGTATCCATAAGGAGCCATTTCTTCTCTGAGAGTATAGGTTTCCCCTACGGTAAGTCGTTCAATCAGATGCTGCTCGCCTTTTACAGATTTCCATGTATCAACTGCATTTCCAGCTTTGTCCAGAACAGTAAGTGTCGCACCTGACAATTCCACGCCAGTAGTTAAATCAGACTTGGAAACTACAACCTTTGTAGGCTGGTTCTTAAATACAGAAGATAACTGTACTACCTTAACATCCTGTCCCTGATATTCTGCTTTTACTTCCAGAACTTCATCAGAAGATACATAACCATCTGGTGCTGCAAGTTCTTTGATATAATACTCACCAAATGGAAGATCCTGTGTAAATACAGCCTTTCCATCTTCTCCGGAAACAGCTTTTCCAAGCAGTGTGTCTGCTTTCACAATTACAGCTCCATGAGCTTTCATATCATTCTTTGCATAAAGTCCAAACTCTGCTCCTGCAACGGCTGCTTCTGTATCAGCATCCTGTTTTACCACAGAAATTTCTACTTTCTGACGGTCATTTTCAAAGATAGCTGTCTGTTCAATGACTGGTGTTTCCTGATCTTTGTAAGAAAAAGTAATGATCTGTGCTTCACTGTTTAAAACAAAGCCATCCGGTGCTGTCTTTTCAACAATCTTATAACTTCCAAGCGGCAGATTTTTCAGGACCGCTTTCCCATCTTTATCCGTTGTAACCGTTTTTACCAGTGTTCCAGCAGCATATTCCAGAATACGGTTTCCATTATCATCTTTCTGGAAATCTGCAGTATAGATGTCCTCGGCAGCGTAAATCTCAAACTCTGCCCCTTCCAGATTTTCTGTCTGATATGTAAAATCATCCTTGAATCCGTCCAGAACTTCGCCCTTTTTCACGATAGTCAGTTCACCCTTAACAGGATGGTTCTCATAAACTGCTTCAATGATCACATCCCCGGAAGTTCCGTCCATCTGGTATGCAGTATTAGAATCTACTGTTACCTCATAGTAATTTTCATTCAAAGTATATCCATAAGGTGCATTTACTTCCTCAATGCGATAATGTCCGATTTTAAGATTCTGCGGAAGAATCAAATATCCCTGCTCATCTGTAAAATAGGATTTATGTTTTACCGTAGTCGGATAAGTTGTTACCTGCTCCACATATTTCTCAGTGTCCATGTTGAAAATCTTGAACTCTGTATTCTTCTGAAGCACTGCCTTTTTCGTCTCATCATCCTGTTTGATGATTTTCAGTTTCGCTTCAAACTCGTCATCCAGAAGCACTCTCCATGTCTGTGGCTGGTTCGGGTTGTTCTCAGTGATACGCACTGTAAAATCATCTACCGGAGTGTAATTATGAGGTGTCGTGGTTTCACGCACAATATAAGTTCCATAAGGAATCGCAATACTGCAGGCATAACCTTTTTCATCTGTAAAGATTTCTGTTGCTCCGTTTTCCCCGATCACTACCGGTTTTGCAGAATCAAAATCATAGCTTCCATCCTCTTTTACTTTCAGGGAAGATACCAGATAAGCGGTAAATCCTGCCCCTTTCAGTAAGTCGGCATCGGTCTTTCCGTTATTTGCCGCCTTGATAATCTGGAATGGCTGTTTCATTACCTGCTCCAGAGACAGACAGTCACGTTTTACTTCTGCTACAAGATCTCCTTCGTAATTGCAGACCAGATCATGTTCTTCTTCATCTGCCAGATAACCAGTTGGAGGAGTAATCTCTTTCACATAGTAATTACCAAGATATAATCCATCCACAAAAGCCTGTCCATTCTCATCTGTCGTAAGAGTGGCAACCTGTTCTCCTGCTTTATAGATCACGCCAGTAACACCATCCGGATGCACAATATCCTCACGAGCATACAGTCCATATACTGCTTTTTCCAGAGTGGCATCGCCCTGTGGAACTGCCTTTTTGGTTTCTTTATCCTGCTTCTGCAGAGAAATCTTAGCTGTCACACGTTCATTTTTGAATGTATGCTTGAATGTCTGTTTTGCTTCTTTATCATTCGTATAAGAGAAAGCAAACGTATAAACATCATCTGTGTTTCTCACATACCCTTCCGGTGCCTGCACTTCTTTCACATCATAAGAAAATCCAAGCGGCAGGTCTGCTGTAAACTTCGCTGTTCCGTCTGCTCCTGTTGTCGCTTTCTGGATCAGTGTCCCTTTCTTTACAATGACGGTTCCATCCACGTTGGTAATGTCACTTGCAGCATAAAGTCCAAAGATTCCTCCAGCTAGAGGATTTTCTGTATCTTTATCCTGTTTTGTTACCATTACTTCTACTTTCTGTCTGTCATTAGTAAAGGTTGTCTCAGTGAAAACAACATTCACATTCTGTCCTGCATAGGATAATGTTACTGTCTTTTCCTCTCCGGCATTATAGAATCCTGTCGGAGCCTGTTTCTCTTTTACGATATATGTACCAAGATACAGATTTTTAAGAACGGTAGCTCCGTTTGTATCTGTTGTCAGATTCTCTTTTACTAGATCACCCTTGCTGTAAACTTTTGTACCATAAGCAGTTTTAATATCTGCTCCAGCATACACATCATAAACAGCACCACTCTGTCTGCGTTTCTCATATTTAAATGTTGTTCCATTTTCTGTTACATCAGCACCAACCAGAACCTCACCTTCTTTATAAACGGTAAGCTGTCCCATCTGTTCTTCATCTGGAACCGTAACGGTTGTGGTCTTGCTGACCTCCAGTTTCACATTGTAAGCTGTTGCATTGATACGATATCCGCTTGGAGCTGTAATCTCTTTCAGATATACGGTATCCTGTGTCTTGGTGATCTGTACGGATGCTTCACCGTTTTCATCCGTCGCAGGTAACTTTGTGATCAGTTTGGTACATTCAGCATCACTGTATAATCCAAACACAGCACCAGACAGCTTTGCGTCTGACTTGGCATCTTTCTTGATTACCTTTACACTTGCCTGCTGTACCCAGGATACTTTAAAATCTACATATTTCTCATCATCAACGCCTTCGCCAAATACCAGAGCCAGATCCTGGTTTCCGGAACCTGTTGAAATTTTGTATGCAGAATAATCTTTGGTAATGCTTCCTTTCATGGTTGCAGACCAGCTTCCTGCCACATCACTCACCTGTGTTAATGGTGCAGACAGATAAAACTTTGTACCACCACAAATTTCCACACTTTCTCCGGCTTTACTTGTTTTACCTGTTGTCAGGTTATGAAGCTGTACACCTGCCGGAAGTTTCATGGTAATGGTCTGTAACGCATCCGCATTAAATGTAATATCCTTTGTTCTCTGACTGTTGCCATCCACATAGGCTTTTACATCTGCATCCGAAAAGGACATTGCCACATCTGGAATTTCCGGCTGTGAAATACAGTAATTATAGAGTTTCATTGCCAGATTCTGTGCTGTACTGTTTGCACCTGAAAAAGCATCCCCACTTCCATTTGCATAAGATGCTGCCAGATGTACCAAGATAAATCTGGCTCCTGTACTTAAATTGCCATATCCGTTTTCTTCTGTAAAAAAACCATCATCACCGGAAGCCTTTGTGCCGTAATAGCACACTTTCGCAAGTGCTTTCCCATCACCAACTTTATTGATCGTATAGGTTCCACTTCCTGGCCCTGGTTTGGATGGCTGCACACAGTATGCCGTGGCAGATATATTACCGAATTTTACAGTGTACTGATAAGTCAGATAGGTTCCATATCCATAATCTGCATATCGGTATTCTGCCCCTCTGGTCACAGAAACCTGCTGTGAACTTCTGGCATTGCCTGCCGCAGCCATAAAGGTTACTGTTTCTCCGGCTTCCATTACATACAGATCAATGCCATTACCCTCTGCCTGTTCCAGTACTTCTGAAACGGTTAATTCAGATTCCAAATCTGTTGTGCTTTCAGAATTTTGTGTTTCCCGGTGCGACTCCGAATCCTCCTCGCTCTGCTCCGTATCCCTAGTATCATCCTCAACATTCACTGTACTGTCCGAAGAACGCTCTGACTGCATTTCTGTTTCCGGTTCTTTCACTGTAATATTTCTGCTGATTCTATAAGCAGGATGACCGCTGACTGGTTTTACTGCATAGACAGCTTTGTAAGTATCCGGTGTATGTGTGTCAAAATCTGTACCAGTTTCGTTCTTTGCTTCATGGAATAAAATCTTGATTTTGCTTTCATCTACACCTTCAATTCCCGACAGATCAACTTCTACATCAAATTCCTGCCCGTAAGAAAGTTCAATATCATTTGCCTTTACGATTTCATCCGGATCAAGGGAATCTTGAACATCTTTTAATTCTGCATACTGCTGTTCAAATGGTATTTCTTCCGGTTCTAATTCAGAAGCCGAAACTGCTACTGGCTGAATAATGACAGAAGCCAGTGTTGCGACTGCCATAAATCCGGACAAGAATCTTTTGAATCTCATTTTCATTTTGACTGAATCCTCTCTTTCTTCTATTATCTGCTCTGTTTTCATGCAGGCTCACACCTACATTATTCAATCATTGGAACCACCTCCCACATCTTATTGCTGATACAGAAATAACTCTGATAACAGCACATTCATATGGCAGTGCCTTTTTTGAAACACCGCCACATGGTATCTGCTGTCATCCTGTAAAACAGGAATGACACTCAGGTAAAGTTCAGGATCAAGCATTAAGCCGCAAGAGGTAATTCGTAATAGTTCCTGCAAAGGGTGCCTCCCATCTGTATCCCTTCACGTTTTCACCGGATTCCCGCCGCAAAAATGCGTAGCTGAAAAATTCCGGGTATCCTCTCGCTGCTGGTATGAAATTGTCAAGGTGCAATTTTTAAGGGGATTTATCTTCTTGAATTGCAAATAGACATTTGCCCCTTCACTAACTGCATGTGTGAAAGGGCAAAAATTAACCTGTTTGAAAAATTTTTTAGATATTTTTATTTCAACATTGTTTTATGTGTTTTCCAGTTGTTCTTTTAATTTCTCCAATACTTTCTTCCTCCGGTTTCTGATCGTCTTTGGGCAGCACCCAAAATACTGTGCTGTTTCTTTTACTGTAAATTCTTCAAAAAACAATAGCGTTATCAGTTCCGCATCCTCTTTAGTCAAATATCCCAGAGCTTCTTCCAGTTCCTGTATTTCTGACAATCTGATAATGATTTCTTCCGGTGATAATACCGAAAAAGAGCAGTCATAGCCTTTTTCCTGTAATTCCTCCATACTACATACTCCATGCCTCTGCATTTTTTCAACCTGGTATCGCTCTTTTCTTCCAGCCTGATACCAAGCCAGATATACTGCCCTGGTAACTTCCACAAGCGTATCATTTACACGCAGCATATAGCGTTGTCTTTCTTTTGGCTTTTTACCAGGCATACTTCCAGTCTCCTTTTTTCAATACTCTGGCAGAGTCATCCGAATTATTCCGCATTTTCTGCATTGCCTGTGAAATGCACTTTGATACTGCCGGAACTGTAATACCCAGTTCATGCGAGACTTCTTTTTGTGTCTGCTGCTGAAAATAAATACGCTGGATCATCTGTCTCTGTCGCTCTGTCAACAGATTCATCAACTCCCTGACTGTTTCCTCTGCAATGATTCTTTCAAGCAGACATTGTCCTTTATCTGCCACTTCGCACCATTCTTCGGAAATACAGCTATACGAAATGCAATTATTATGTTCTCGTGTTTCCCTGTTTCTCCACAGCCTGTCTTCGCCTTCTAATATCAGCCTTACATACCAGGGTTGATCATCAAAAAAATTCTCCTCAACAACTGCTATTTTTCTTTCTGCTTCATACACATAATCTCGACAGGTAAATAACGGAAAAACCGTTGCATAGTCCCCCACACAATAGAGAACATATCCGGTCTGATATGCGATAATTTCCGCACAATCCATCAACCTTTGCTTCGCAACTGCTACATCGTTTTCTCTTAAATATTTAGCGGACGGAACCTTTCTTCTTTCTTCCCTGTTACTTACAACCTGTTTCAATTCCTGCAATGTAAGCATAATTACCACCTTTCTGCCTGCTGGCAACAGGTGCCCATCGGCAGAAAGGATAGGATTTTTACTGATCAACTGACAAAAAGGACAGTAAAAAACAGCTTCCGGTACACCCGTTTTTTTTAACGAGAGCCTGAAACTTCCTTACTGCCCTTTCTAATAGTTACAATATTCTCTACTTTATTTTCCGTCTGATGCCAGGATCAGACTTCTTGGCATTTCTTTCTGCTTTTATGTTCTTTTCATTTTCCATCAAAACAGAATAGTCTCCCATTGCATCATAAGGACACTGCCTCCGATAAAGCAAATTTTCTTCTCTGGTCATCAATCCTATCTCCCTTCTTTATCTCTCTGTTTTCCATTTTAACAACACAGGATTCTATTATCCTTAGCATATATGGGGAGTTTTTTTATTTTGCACCCCATATATGGTGAAATTTCACCTGTATTCATTAAAACTGTCTATCAGAGAATCTATGGTCTGCATGATAATTTTCTGCTCTTTCCATTCCAGCTTCTGAATCTGGTAAAGCACTTCCTGAACTGATTCCTGCCTTTCTGTATCACCTTCCTCTTTCCCCAGCAGGATATTGGCATCTGTTTCCAATATCTCAATCATCTTCCTGAAAATCTCAACAGACATTGCCGTTTGCCCGCCTTCAATCCTGCTGACCGTATTGACACTGATACCTGCTTTTTCCGCAAAAGATTCCTGTGACAACTTCATTTCCTGTCTGCGTTTTCTGATCCGTTCTCCCAATTCAATAAGTTCTGTGGAAATTGCACGATTGCTCAATACGGTGTCTCCTTTCCTGCAATTTGTTCCAACTTTACGCCATTGTGTCGCAAAGTTTCTCGAAAAAAAGCAGCTAATTTTTGTCTTAGCTGCTTTTCAAAAAATCTATTTCATTTTATTCTTGGTATTTTATGTATCCCTGTAAGAAGTGTAATCAGAAAAACGCAGAGATAAATGATCGCCTGTCCAACCATTGCAAGAAGAATGATGCTTCCGATCAATCCTCCGATCAGAAGATTCATTGTCCATACTGCCAGTGTTCCTCCGAGGTCAAAGCCTCTTGGAACCATCCAGACACACATTTTTCCAATTCCAAACGGTATCCCCATCAGAAGTAACAGCAAGAAATAATTGCACTCCCCATCCTGGATACAAAACGGTCTTAATACTGCAAACAATACCGTAATCACCAGCACTGGTGCTATCACTTTTTTAATCATCTTCTTCATGTTCCTTTATCCTCCATACATATCGTGATTAACTTCTGCCTGATAATAACTGTTTATCGTTGCCGGGGCATTATACAGGGCAGTCAGAAGATAGGCTTTAATATTCCCAACCTTAGTTGTATTCCGGTTCAGACAGAACAGCACATATTCGATATGTGAATAATTCAGTTTCATAAACCTGCTTTTCACCAAAGCAACTGGTTTTTCTACTCCTGCAATCCGAATCATACTGTCCTCCGGCATCATCATAACTTCAATTATCAGTTCTACCAGTTCATCTACATCTTCTTTGGCATGATATTGATAATCTATGTTTTCATGAATTACTTCACGATATGCTCTCATCTCCTCCATCACATCTTTTTTCCTTTTGGAATTACCTGATGTGATTGGATAAGATTGATTTATCTCAGTTTCACTAATATCAGTCTTGTTAATATCAGTATTATTAGATTGTGATTTCGGGCATTCTGGATTTGTGATTTCCACTATTCTGGAATGATGATTTTCACTATTTTGGAATTGTGATTCTGGAAATTCTGGATTTGTGGTTTCCACCATTCTTGAATTGTGATTTTCACTATTCTGGAATTGTGATTCCCCATAATCCTGAAGTGTGGTTTTCACTACTCCTGAATGATGATTTTCACAATTCAGAAAAATGCCTGTTTTCCCCTTATTTTCTGCTTCTTGTTGCAAATTTGCACATTCCTTATGTCTTTCCTGTTTCGATTGCAAATCTGCAATTTTTTTATGATCTTCCTGCTCAGATTGCAGATCTGCACAATTACTTGTCGGCTTTTGATCTGGAACCTCTCTGATCATAAAATTTTTCACATAAATAACATTCGGTTTTCCCAGTCCCAGACGTTTCTTCTCTATCAATCCAATCCCATTACTGCTGTCCAGCTCTTTTACCAGTTTCACTGCCTTTTGAGTTCCACAGTTCATCAACTCTGCAATTTCTTCCACAGTGAAGATAATGTATACTCTGTCCTCTGAATCCAGCCATCTGTTCTTAATGCTCAGGCTCATACGGTCCAGCATCAGACCGTATAATACCTTTGCTTCGCAAGAAAGAGTTTTAAAGCATGATTCTGTAAACAGCACTTTAGGGACACGATAGAAGCTGTATTGTTCCGCTTCCATCCCTGTAAAATAATCAAACTGTATCTTCTGCATCTGCTACTCCTTCTTTGTTTTCTTTCCATTTATCCAAAAGCATGAAAATGACTTCTTCTATCTGTTCTTTAGAATATGTCTCTGGAAAATAATTGCCGATTTTCTTTGCCGGGATCGTCACATTAATCTTACTGTTTTCCTTTTTTAATAAAACAGCATAGATATAACTCTGGTTTAATTTTCCGTTTGCACTGCACTCTTTTAACTGTTCTGCCTGTTGCTTTGTCGGAAAGATGCTGCTGTTGGCAATCACTTCCAGAAGCCACTCCTGTTCCTCTGGCTTCAGATAAGATAGCTTTTCTCCTACAATCATGGGAATTTTATTATTGTCCACATATTCCAGCAGAGCATCGGATAATGCCGCCAGACGGATATATCTCTGTACAGTTCTCCCACTGTCTCCGGCAGATTCCCCAACCATATCTGCCGTATATTTTTCGCCTTTACTTCCCTGGTGCTTCATAGCATCATATTTCATCTTATAGGCATGGGCCTTTTCACTTGGCAGAATATTTTCACGCTGAATGTTGGAATCGACCATAATTATGACAGCTTCATCATCTGTATAGTTTCGGACAAGGACCGGCATAGTTGTTTTGCCACACAGTTCACAGCCTCTTTTTCTCCTGTGACCTGAAATCAGTTCATATTCACCTTCTGATTGGGGTCTTACCAGAGCAGGATTTAAAACACCATAGTTTTTAATACTCTCTACTGTCTCAGCCATTTTTTCATCATCGCTCACACGAAATGGATGATTTTTAAAAGGATGGAGCTTTTCCAATTCTATTTCCACAACCTGGTTCATACTCTTTTCCGGTGATTCTTCCAATCCCAGTAAATCATCATAAGAGGTAAGCTGAATATCTTTTTTCGGTCTACGCATGTTTCAACACCTCCTGAACCAGTTCCAGATAGCTGTCTGCCCCCTTGCTTTTTCCGTCATAGGCAAAGATACTTACACCCTCCGATGCCGTTTCTGCAAGGCTTTCTGTTCTCGGAATTGTCTGCTCAAAAATCTTAATGTCACTTCCGTATGTAGTTTTGATTGCCTGTTTGTTTCTCTTGGCATTATTGTAACGGCAATTATCCATTGTGAATAAAATGCCTTCTATCTGTAAATCTGGATTGAACCTCTGATGGATTCCCTTAACCACTTTCAGTAATTCCATGAGTCCATCTGCCGCATAATATTGTGGCTGCACTGGAATCAGAACACTGTCCGCTGCACTCAAAGCATTGATCGTCAACATTCCCAAGGATGGCATACAGTCAATCAGAATATAATCGTACTCGTCCTTCAGCAAGTCCAGATACTCTTTCAACACTTTTTCTCTGTCCTCTACTGTAAATAAGGACATATCCATTCCGGCGAGCAATTTATTTGATGGAATCAGGTCAACCCCTTCTTCATGGTGGAGAATCGCCTCTTTCGGATCAAATTCCAGTCCCATGATAATATTTTCCATCATACTCTTTAATGTTACCTTGAGATTTTTAGGGAATCCCAATCCCATTGTCAAATGCCCCTGTGGATCAGCATCTACCAGAACTACTTTTTTCCCTGACTTCACCAGTCCTGCTCCCAGATTGATTGTTGTCGTTGTTTTGGCTACTCCGCCTTTCTGATTTGCAATAGCAATTACTTTACACATATACTTTCCTCCGATTTACTCTTTTTCTTCTACTTCAACATAAACACGAAAATATTTGCTTGTTCCTTTGTTCGCATAAGCATCCGATACTTCCAGAACATCCAATTCTTTATGCTTTTCCAAAATACGACGGAACCATTGAATATCCTTTAAAGTACCCTGTAATCTAATTTTCAGCATACATATCCTCCCAGTCTTTGTAAAAACAATACTCTGGATAACGGATTTTAATGGCTTCCCAAAAATACCGGGCATATCCGCAGCAAAACAGATCTTCTACGGTATAATACTGACACTCTTTTAACTGATCTTCCTCTGCTTCATAATCTCCGACACTTGGTGTCCCATTACAGTAAAGATTAAATGCCATGCGGACGATCCGTAAACTTCCACTGGTCTGCCAACCTTCCTGCAGGGATTCCGTTTTTACACATCCAGTTTTAAAATTATAGATTTTATTCACATTTTCTCTTGTGTCTCTGTCGATACCCAGGCAATAAACCAAAGCCTGATGGTAGACATCCTGATATCTGCATTTTTCCAGATATTCCATATAAAATTTTTCGTGTTCCTTGCTCTTGAAAGTAATTGTGCGAGAATTGCTATTCTCTGCTCTTAACGCTGTGTTTGTCATTTTTTATTTTCCTCCTAAATTTTAATAAAAAAGACACCCCATTTCTGGAATGCCCTATAAAAAATAGGGACACCCGCTTTTAACAAGTATCCCTATAATCTATCAATTATCTGATAGCTCTCTATTCATTTTCATATTCAGAATTCTTTGTGTTCCCCGTACCGAGGTCTAATGCAACAACAACGGTTACTTTCTTCACAAGGCTCTTTTCTTTGTGATTTTCGCCTATTTTTTTGAAACTGAAAAACTCCACAAAGTGCGTAAATTCAAGGATTTCTACATATTCTTCCTTTGTAGCAACACCACAGTCTCCACATGTGCACTCCACGGGAACATATCGACTGGCTGTACCTTTTCTACCTGATAGCGGTACTCGCCTTCTTTGCCTTCGTTGCAAACTTTTTCAGTCAGATACTTTAAGTCTCTGGCAAGTGTTGCACTGTCGCAGCTTACATACACGATACGGTCTGGATGCATAGCCGTGATGGTGTCTAAAAGTACGCTGTCACAGCCTTTTCTCGGAGGATCTACGACGATAACGTCTGCATGGCGTTCTTCTTTGCTGTCACGCTTTTCGTACCATTCTGGCAGCACTTCTTCTGCCTTTCCAACAAAGAACTCCGTATTGTCAAGACCATTTCGCGCTGCGTTTCCGCGCGCATCTTCAATGGCTGCTGGAATAATCTCTACTCCGTAAACCTTCTTTGCACTGCGTGCCAAAAACAGTGAAATCGTTCCGATGCCGCAATACAAATCCCACACTGTTTCCTGTCCGGTAAGACCAGCAAATTCGAGTGCTTTTTTGTAGAGCACCTCTGTCTGGGACGGATTTACCTGAAAGAAGCTCTGCGGTGAAATCTGAAATGTTACTTCACCAATCTTATCCTCTAAATATCCTGGTCCAAACAAATTTACAACTTTTTCGCCAAGAATTACATTTGTCTTTTTCTTATTGATATTTAAACATACAGATGTCATACCCTGTATCTTTAGCAAACGCTCTGTAAGCTTGTCAGCATGAGGCAGACTGTCGGCATTGATGACGAGACATACAAGAATCTGTCCTGTATGAAAGCCCACTCTAATCAGCGCATGGCGCACAATTCCTGTACCACGTTCTTCATCATATGGCGCAACGTGATACTCCTCCATGAATGACTTGATCTCTCGTATAATAGTCTGATTGATTTCTGGTGCGATCAGACAATCCTCACTGTCAATAATAGTGTGAGTGCGTCCTGCATAAAATCCAGCGCAAATTCCTCCCTTATCCGAACCAAATGGCACCTGTGCCTTATTGCGATAACGCCACGGCTTTTCCATGCCAAGCGTCATTGGCACTTCAATATCCTTTAATCCTCCAATGCGTCGCAGATTATTCTCTACCTTACGGCGCTTGAACTTTAGCTGTTCCTCATAAGTCATACATTGAAGCGTGCAGCCGCCGCACTGACGTGCGACAGGACACAGCGGCTTTACACGATTTGGCGATGGCGTAATGATTTCCATCAGGCGTCCATAGCCATAATTCTTTTTGACCTTAATGACACGGACCTTTGCAACATCTCCAATTACCGTATCCTTGATAAACAGAGGAAATCCATTCTCATTGCCAAGCTCACCCTCGCTTATCTTGCCGATGCCTTCACCTTCCACACTTAAATCTTCGATTGTTACAATGTAATCCTGATTTTTTTTCACTTCCATACTTCTCCAACTCTTTTTCTTGTTACTGCAATACTGTTTTCTTAATATTGCTGTCCATTAAACGGTTAAATCCAATCCACTCACCTGGTGTTGCTGATGCAAGCTGCTCCTTCATAATTTCAAGCTTTGCATCTGCATTATCTGCAAAGTTAAGCGCTGCTGCCTCAATGATAGCAGGCTTTTTCGGTGAACCATACTCAAACTCACCGTGATGTGCTAAAATGCAATGCTTTAACTCAGATGCTAATACTGGCGGGAAACCTGGAATCTCACGGATATGACTTCCAATCATTTCAACGCCCATTACAATGTGACCAAGCAACTGACCATCATCTGTGTAGTCATTTTCTGGGAAATCAGACAGCTCATTTACCTTTCCAATATCATGGAACATAGCTGCGGTCAAAAGCAGATCACGATTGATCATTGGGTAAAGCGTGCAGAAAAAATCACAAATCTTAGTAACAGACAAGGTATGCTCAAGAAGACCACCGATAAAGCCATGGTGAACAGACTTTGCTGCTGAATGCTGACAGAAATTCTTTACAAACTCCTTATCTCCAAAAAAGCTCAAAAGAAGCTCATGCAGATGCGGCTCTTTAACCTTCTGAATAAAGCCATCAAGCTCCTTAAACATTACAGCCGGGTCTTTTTCAGAAACTGGGAAATAATCCTTCTGATCATATTCGCCCTCTTTTGCCTTGCGAATGCGGCGGCAATTTAACTGCAGACTGCCATTAAACAAAGTGACATCACCATCAATTTTAATAAAGTCAAGATTTTCAAAATGCTCAATTGCACCAGACAGCTCCCATACCTTGCCATCAAGCACACCTGTCTTATCCTGCAAAGTCAGCGAATAATATGTCTTTCCTGCCTTTGTCGTTGCAATCGTTTTATTTTTACAGAAAAAAATCTGCGACAGGCGTTCTCCCTCACGCAGCTCCTGAATATATTTCATAATCTTTTACCTCTCTCACTTTTTTTTGATACTTATTTAAGGGGATTATCCCCCTTTTATCTTATTATAAACAACTTCGCAATGCTTGTAAATGCTTTTACAAGTAAAAAAACTGTGGTTTTTCTTTTTCCTCTGTAGTATACTGAAGTTGCCTGTAAACTGTAACACACCAGAATCAGCGAAAGTTTCTTGCACTTTATTGTATTTTTTATTATACTTCTATTGTATTTTTTATTAAGGGGAAAATTTATGAATCAAAAAGCTTTATCAACACTTGAATATACAAAAATAATCGCCCAGCTTGAGGAATATGCATCTACCTCAATGGGCAAAAAGCGCTGTCGCGAACTCGTTCCGATGAATGATCTTCAAGAGATCAAAACAGCACAGGCACAGACAAGCGATGCACTAGCACGCATTCTTCGAAAGGGAAGCATCTCTTTTTCTGGTGCAAAGGATATACGCGACTCACTTCTTCGTTTGAAGGTTGGCTCATCATTAAGCATCGCTGAGCTTTTGCGTGTAAGCGCACTTCTTCGCGTTGCACTTCGCGCAAGCGACTATGGCAAGCGTGACCATGAACCTGGCGAGGAAGACGATGCACTTGACGCAATGTTTCGTGAGCTTGCACCTGTCGTTTCTCTTGCAAAGGAAATTGACCGCTGTATCCTCTCTGAGGAGGAGATCGCTGATGATGCAAGCAACGGACTTCGCTCTGTGCGCCGTGCCATGAAAACTGCTGCCGAGAAGATCCGCACGCAGTTAAACAGTCTTGTTGTAAACTCACGTACTTATCTGCAAGATGGCGTTATCACAATGAGGAATGGCCGTTACTGTGTACCTGTAAAAGCTGAGCACAAATCCAACGTGCCAGGAATGGTACATGACCAAAGCTCTAGTGGTTCTACCATTTTTGTCGAGCCATTAAGCGTTGTAAAACTGAATAATGAGCTTCGCGAATTGGAGATCCGTGAACAAAAGGAAATCGAGGCTGTTCTTGCAGCTCTAAGCAATCAGACATGTGATCATTTAGATGAGCTGACACTTGATCTTGAACTTATCGGAGAGCTTGATTTTATCTTTGCAAAGGCTGCTCTCTCCCGCCATTACCGCGGCTGTGAGCCAAGATTAAATAAAGATGGCATCATTCGTCTGAAAAATGCACGTCATCCGCTTCTTGATCCGCACCGCGTTGTGCCTATTACACTTACGCTCGGTGAAAACTTTGATCTTCTGATCGTTACCGGACCAAATACTGGTGGTAAGACTGTTTCATTAAAGACAGTTGGTCTTCTGACACTTATGGGTCTTGCCGGACTTCACGTACCAGCTGCTGAGGGAACAACCTTAAGCGTCTTTACTGAGGTTTACGCAGACATTGGCGATGAGCAGAGCATTGAGCAGAATTTAAGTACCTTCTCATCTCATATGACAAACACCGTTAAATTCTTAGACAAGGCTGATAAGGATTCTCTGGTTCTGTTTGATGAGCTTGGTGCTGGTACAGACCCTGTTGAGGGTGCCGCACTTGCAATGGCAATTTTATCCTTCCTTCACAACATGAAGGTTCGCACAATGGCCACTACACATTACAGCGAATTAAAGCTTTTTGCTCTTTCCACTCCTGGTGTCGAAAATGCCAGCTGTGAATTTAACGTGGAAACACTTCGTCCGACATATCGTCTGTTAGTCGGCATTCCAGGAAAGAGTAACGCTTTTGCAATTTCAAGAAAGCTTGGTCTTCCAGAATTTATTATTGACGATGCTAAAAAGCATATCGACAGTCAGGATGAGAGCTTTGAGGATGTAATCTCTAATCTTGAGGCTTCACGTGTCCAAATGGAGCAGGATAAGGAACAAATTGCGGCTTATAAAGAGGAAATGGAGTCTCTTAAGAAGCAGCTTTCTGCCCAGAAAGAAAAGCTTGAGCAGCAAAAGGCAAAAATCTTACAGGATGCCAACGAAAAAGCACGCAAGGTTCTTCAGGATGCCAAAGATTACGCTGATGAGACTATACGAATTATCAACAAAAAGACTGATGGAGGCGAGGTTAGCCGTATTCTTGAGGAAGAACGTACTAAGCTTCGTACTAAGCTTGACAAGACAACATCAAAGGCACAGATTTCACAGCCAAAGGCTTCTCCATCTAAAAAGCCAGATGCTAAAAAGCTTAAGCTTGGTGATGCCGTTAAGGTAGTTTCACTTAATCTTCGTGGTATTGTAAGTTCTCTTCCAAATGCAAGAGGAGATTTATTTGTCCAGATGGGTATTCTTCGTTCTCAGGTCAATATTAATGATTTGGAGCTGATTGATGAGCAGACTATTTCTGGTGATGGCGTACCTGCAATGCGCACAAAACAAAAGGGCAATGGAAGCGGCAAGATTCGTATGTCAAAATCTGCCACTGTTTCTCCTGAAATCAATCTGATTGGAAAAACAGTTGATGAGGCAATTCCAGAACTCGACAAATATCTCGATGATGCTTATCTGGCACATCTTGAAAAGGTTCGTGTCGTACACGGACGCGGTACAGGTGCCCTTAGAAACGGTGTTCATCAGCATCTGCGCAAGCTCAAATATGTAAAGTCCTTCCATTTAGGGGAATTTGGTGAGGGCGACAGTGGTGTTACCATTGTTACTTTTAAGTAAGAAAAAGAGAGGGGAATAAATATGATCAACCATGAATTCGACATTATTCGTGTCTTAATTGCCAGTCAGGATGATGAAATGATTAAAAAGCTCATCTTGTGCCTGACAGAAAATGCATATGAAACAGTCACAGTTAACAATAAAACTGATGCAAGAAAAAATCTGCTTTCCTTTCAGCCGCATATTTTGCTGGTAGACCGTCAGATTCCAACTATGAATAGTCTTGATTTGTGCCGTGAATTTCACAATGCCTGCAATATTCCGATTTTAATGCTGTCTAATGATGATAATATCGTCGATAAGGTGCTTTCTCTTGAAATTGGATGTGATGATTTTATGACAAAAGACTTTGATTCACGTGAGCTTATTGCTCGTATCCGTGCAATTGTCCGCCGTTCCCATTCAAACATACCAGACTTCTCTACATTGTCTGGCACATCACCGTCAGCTGACAGCGATTCTTCAGCCAAATGTATTACATTCCCTGGCCTTGTTATCAATCTGACCAATTATTCGGTCAGCTACCGCGGTGCTACAATTGAAATGCCGCCGCGCGAATTAGAGCTTTTATATTTTTTAGCCTCCTCACCTAATCAGGTTTTTACAAGAGAACAGCTTCTTGATCATGTGTGGGGCTATGAGTATGTAGGCGATACCCGCACGGTAGATGTCCATATTAAACGCCTGCGCGCAAAGCTTCCAGGCAAAAACAGCTGGTCTATCGCTACCGTATGGGGAGTCGGCTACAAATTTCAAACAAAACCCGCAAAAAGCGAATAATGTTTTTACTCGTTTGGATGATTCCAGTGCAGACGATGAAGCTCACCATTTAACTGCATACTGGCAAAATGATTCTGACGAAGTGCCTCATACAGCACAATCGCAACAGAATTTGATAAATTCAAGGAACGAATCTGTGGATTCATTGGAATACGGAAACACTGGTCTTCATAGTCAAGCAAAATCTCTTCCGGGATTCCAGCACTCTCCTTTCCAAACATCAGATACGCATCCTCATCATACTGGGCATCACTATATACGTGATGTCCTTTTGTTGTTGCTAAATACAACTTTTTAGATGCATCTGGATTCTTCTCGAGAAAATCATTGAAATTTTCATAAACGCGCACATCGAGATGCTGCCAGTAATCAAGACCTGCTCTTTTTAACGCTTTCTCATCGAGTGAAAAACCAAGCGGCTTAATCAGGTGAAGTGTTGTTCCTGTTGCCACACATGTTCTTCCAATATTTCCTGTATTTGCCGGAATCTCCGGCTCTAATAATACTACGTTCATACCATTTGCCTTTCTTCTTACTTTCTAATACGCACAAGCTCATCCTGTGCAGGTTTATCAAGATATCTTACTTCATCATCTCTGCGAATCACACGTGCGTTTTCTTTTGTTACCTGACCAATTACAACGCAGCTAACTCCTGCTTTTGCAAGTGCTGCACACACTTTTTCCGGCTGCATTGAAGATATAAGACAAGCACCATCTCCCATCAGCAGATAAGGATTTATACCATAAAACTCACTGATTTCTACTGATTCCTGACGAATAGGAATCTTTCGCATGTCTATGTCGAGTCCTGCACCGATACCATCTGCATAATTCCAAAGTGCGTTTAAAACACCGCCCTCTTGAATTGGATATATACAAGCATCAATATCCTCAAGAGCTTCTTTTACAGGACGAATACTAAGTGTGTCCAAAAACTGCTGTGCCTGACGTATAAAGCCCTGCGTATACTGCTTTGTCAGTGCGTCTTCTCCGTAAGCCGCAAGCAGTCCAATTCCTGCCATTCCCGCATGACCTGCCATGCAAAGTGTACTTCCTGCCTGTAGTGTTTTGTTTTGATTTTTGCCATCATTATCTGTGAAGTCTTCGTTGGCATATCCAACTGCTGTAACTGATATGACTGCCTTTTGCACGAAGCTGCTAACACCTGCTGTCACTAAGCCAAGCTTGACTGCTTCTTTCTGACACAATGCAGCTATATAACCAGTTAACTCTGCCATAAATGCTTCTTCGCTGTCTTCCGGCCAAAGAAAGCTGACATTTACAAGCTTCGTACATCCACGCTGCGCAAAAACTATATTGCATGCTCTGTAAAATGCAAGTGCGATATCCTCTTTTGCCGAAACTGTCATCATTGCTTCTGAGACAATCTCTTTTTTTTCATGGCAAATCACTGCGCAATCATAATTTTGTGCAAAGCCTTCTGCTAACTTTTGCACTTTTTTTATTGGCCGTACAATGCTTCTTTGCTGCGCATTATACGAATATCTTCCTGTTCGCATATTTTTGCCCTTTCTGTTATTCATAATATGGCCACTCTCCTCCGCCAGGCGTTGTTACTGAGATATCAATTGTCCAGCCGATGTATGGAAATACCATGGCCTCGCCTGCATTTCCCGGACGAGCTGATGCACTGACATTACAATCTGAAGCTCGGTAAATAAGTCCCGATGCTGCCTTATAGTTGTCACGATTTAGTTCTGTTTCCTCCACAAGCTGTCCGTCAATATAAATCTGCTTATAGGATACACACGACAATGCTGGATGCACCTCGACCTCAACTTTATGCTTATAGTTAACACGAACCTCTCCAACCTGACATTCACTATCATTTACAACAATGTTGTATAGCGTCTCTGGCCATGAAACAGATAAAATCTCTGTTCTAAATCTTACAGAACGGTTTGCATCGCGCTCCTCAATTCCCCAGATATTGATACAGATGCGGTCGTCTACTACATATGCTTCAATATAAATCGGATGATTTGAGCTGTTTACAAATTTAAAATCAGAATTATCCTGCGGCGCTACCATTGCATCCATGCCTGGATATACATAGTTAACCATCATTGAATGATTTTTACGATAGGAAACATCAAGTTCAGCACGCAAAACTGCATTATAAAGTGTCGTTGTTACCTGACAGACTCCTCCGCCAACTACCATCTCTACCCTTCCCTGATTGTAGCCTGGTGCCTCTGCGTAGCCATTTTCTATCGTAACTGCACCGTACAAATCAAGTGCAGATATTGTTTCGCCCGGATAAAAAATACGGCCATTCATACCTTCTGCAGCACGGGAAATGTTATTTCGTCTGTTCTTGTCTCCAAGACCATCTGTGTAAAAGCTTCCAAGCGGCAGCTCACTAAATGCAAAATCGGCACTAGTATATGTCGCTGGTGTTTCCGTGTAAGGAAACGTGTAATTTATAGGATCAGCCGTTGAAAAATCATTTATCATGCCTGTCAGCTCATTATAAATAGCCTCTGTATCAAACGCAATTCCATTTACTGCCTCTGTTACAACAAACTGTGCATTCTCACGTTTTACGCTTGCATTTGATACTGTTCTTGACAGGGTCGATGTATATTCACTTATTGTATCATGGAGAGTCTGCGTATCAAGCGAAAACTGCAGATCAAGATCCACAGGATTTACATCCATATCCTTTTGCTTTTTATACTGCTCTACGATATTTCCGCTCATAGTTAAATTGTCAAGAGAAGATACAATCTCTGCATTTGTACACGCTACGCCGAAGGAGGACGCACTGTACTCATAAGTATTTCCCACAATGTTCCATACCATATATCGTGACTGCCTGTCTTCTATATAATCAGAGATCTCGCTTTTTGCTTCTTCAAGCGTTTTCCCCTCAAGGCTTATTCCTTCATAGCTTACACCTCTTGGAAATACACCAGTCGTACTCGTATTGAACGTTAATACAAATGGTGTCTTAGCAGTATCTGCCTCTGATGCATATGATACCACACCAACCGCTCCAAGCAGCAAAAACGCTACCGCAGCTGCCTTTGCTGCACTTTTTTTAATTTCCTTTAATGATCTCATTCTGTGAAACTCCTTCTTACGTAGAAACATGCGCCCCTTACAATAAGCGGCGCATGGATAAAAACTACTATTTAGCGTATCATAATTTAATATGGATAATACGGCCACTGCTCACCTGAAAGCGTATACGTATCGATTGTAAACGCAATGCCAATGTTCGGGAGCGTTGCCCAGGAAGAGCCAGTCGGAACTTCGTTCGGCCTTGCCTGAATGGTACAGTCTGATGCATGAATCAGTTCACCAGATGCCGGACCATATACAGATGTATTTAACAATTCTACAGACTGCTCTACCCCATCAATGTACACATGTTTGTAAGACTGTGCGGTAAATCCCGGATGCGGATCGGTCAGTGTCTTCTGCTTATACACTACATTTACATTACCAACCTTACAGTTTACATCATCCACTCTCTGAACATACAGCGGATCCTTCCATACAAAATCTGTTGTTCTCGTACTTGTGAATGCAATAGTACGGTTTGCCGCACGTTCCTCCACGCCCCAGATGTTGACGGTTACGCTGTCTCCGTCTACATAAGATTCAATGTAAATCGGATAATTGAGTGTGTTTGTGAAAGTAAAATCCAGACCTGACTTGTAATCCACGGTAGCATCAAGCGCTGGCTCTACGTAGCTGACGATCATGGA
Source organism: Anthropogastromicrobium aceti (assembly GCF_020687335.1). Classification (NCBI taxonomy): domain Bacteria; kingdom Bacillati; phylum Bacillota; class Clostridia; order Lachnospirales; family Lachnospiraceae; genus Anthropogastromicrobium; species Anthropogastromicrobium aceti. The sequence continues at coordinate 93,566 of NZ_JAJEQN010000007.1, read as the reverse complement.
ATGAGATTTTCTGCTTACAACGGTAAGTTCTGCTCGAATGACGGCATTGTATAATGTGGTCGTCGTCTGGCAGATACCGCCGCCCATACTCGGCACAACCTTTCCAAGTTCATAGCCAAGACCCATCTGGTAGCCATTTTCCTCTGTTACATCATGGAACATCTTGAGCGTTGAAGCAGTCTCTCCCGGATAAATTACATTGCCATTCAGGTTCTGTGCGGATATCCGGATATTATTGGTTCTCGGTTCATCACCTAGACGAGTGGTTGTGTAGCTTCCGAGTGGGGTCGGTGAAAAATTAAAGTATGAGCTGTCATATGTCGGTGGTGTCTCTGTAAATGGGAAACTATACTGAATAGAATCAGCAGTAGAGAAATCCTCAATCTTTGCCAACAGCTCCGCTGCAATAGCATCTGTATCAAAAGAAACTCCAGTCACACCTTCAGTTACAACAAATTGTCCGTTTTCACGCGTTACAGTTGCATTCTGAGGATCCTTATAAAAATGACTTGTGTACTCTGCAACAGTACTTCTTACTGCATCTTCATCTACTGTAAACTGTAAATCAAGATCAATCGGGCTTTGATCAAGATCCTTTTGCTTCTTGTACTGTTCTATAAGATTTCCCTCTAATGTCATATTAGAAAGCTGGCTGACTACGTCTGGATTTGCCCATGTAGTTGAAAATGAGCTTCCGTCATAATCATATTTATATCCAAGCACATCCAACTGCATGTATCTTGTCAGACGATCATTAGCATATTCGTTAATCTCTGATACAGCCTCATCATACGTCTTTCCCTCGAGACTGATTCCCTCATAGCTGACGCTGCGTCCAAACACGCCTGTTGTTTTTTTATTGAACTTCAGATCGTAGGACTTTGCCTGAACCTGGCCTTGCGTCTCTTCTGCAAAAGCAGAGACGACCATAGAGGCAATCATGGCTAATACGATAATCACTGCAACTGCACCTGCTAGGATGCGTTTTTTCTTATCATTCTTGTTTTTGTAGTAAAACATCCGCCTTTTTCCTTTCTATTTCTATTCATGCGCCCAGATTCTTATTATACATAATAATATGGTATTTTTGCAATACCTTTTCAAACTTTCTTTATACATCTGAGTACATAAATTAACAGTGTTTTTCTTATCATACCATACTTTCAAAGTTTTTCACATTTCAAATTTCTTACATTTTTCGGACGATTATGACCTTTACTTTTTTCTGGCTCTGTGTTATCGTAAAGTTACAAATATAGGGATGTCAATTTAACAAATCAAGGAAGTCCCCTGCTTCAATTGCGAAGAGCAATAAGCAGTGGGTGGGGACTTGCTTGTATCAGGAGGGGTACAAGCCCCTCCTGATAAACTGCGAAGCAGTTATTTGATTATGAGCAAGTAGCGAAGCGGATTGCGAATATCCGCTTGACTCCCACACATGCCGTGGGCATCGGCATTCTGTAAATTGTCCAAATTCAATATTTGAAGAAAGGTTCTTATTATGACTAAACAGGACGCTATTAACTTATTAACACAGAAAGATCAGATGCAGCTGCTTTCATTTTATGACACTCTTACACCAGAGCAACAAGAAAATCTCCTTGCTCAGATTGAAGGAATTGACTGGTCCTTGCTTGATGTATTAAAGACACATGAAACAGTAAATGCACGAGGCACATTTGCACCGCTGTCTGCCATGGAGCTGTCCCAGATTGACGCAAACCGCGCACATCTTGAAGAAGTTGGATTACAGGCAATCCGCGAGGGCAAGGTTGCTGCCGTTTTGCTTGCAGGAGGTCAGGGTACCCGTCTTGGTTTTGATAAGCCAAAGGGTATGTACAATATCGGTGTCACAAGAGAGCTTTACATTTTTGAGTGTCTGATCAATAATGTAATGGAGATTGTAAAAAAGGCCGGTGCCTGGATTCCATTTTATATCATGACAAGTGACAAAAATTATGATGATACTACTGCTTTTTTGAAGGAGAAAAATTATTTTGGCTACAATGCCAAATATATTCATTTCTTCAAGCAAGAGATGGCACCAAGCGTAGATTACAATGGAAAGCTTCTTATGGAAGCACCTGATCGCCTGTCACTGTCTCCAAATGGAAATGGCGGATGGTTCTCATCTCTTTGCCGCTACGGATATGACAAGCAGATGAAGGAAGCTGGTGTTGAATGGTTGACTGCATTTGCTGTTGACAATGTTCTTCAAAGAATTAATGATCCGGCATTTGTCGGTGCTGTCATTGATTCTGGCTGTGACTGCGGCGGTATGGTTGTAAGAAAGGCTGACCCAAATGAACGTGTCGGCGTTCTTTGTACTGAGGATGGCAAGCCTTCCATCGTTGAATATTATGAGATGACTGAAGATATGATTCACTTAAAGGATGAGAATGGAAATCTGCTCTACAACTTTGGTGTTATCTTAAACTACATGTTTAATTTGGATCGTTTAACTGAGATCAAAAGCAAACGTCTTCCGTTACATATCGTTGAGAAGAAGATTCCTTACATTGATGGTGATGGCAATCTGATTAAGCCAACTACACCAAATGGCTATAAGTTTGAATCCTTAATTCTCGACATGATCCATATGATGGACAGCTGCTGTCCATTTGAGGTTGAGCGTGAGAAAGCATTTGCACCTGTTAAAAATCCGACTGGTGTAGACTCTGTTGAATCTGCAAGAAAACTTCTTGAGAAAAACGGCGTAACTTTATAAAAATAATCGGGGATAGGAAAATTTTTCCTATCCCCATTTTTACTGCAAAATCAAACCCTGTGCTGCCCATTCTCTCAGTAAGTCTGTCATCCACAAAATACCATCCCCTGGTTCCTCTATTTCAATCGGTTCTTCTGCTGGCTCAATGCTTACTACAAAACTAAATAATGCATTCTTTATATCTGGCTCATCTGTCTGTGTCAAAAGCCCTTCAGTCTCACCGACAACTGGAGAAAGCTCTTCAATTCCCCATTTCTCTTGAAGTTTGTCTGAAATCTCTGCTTCAATTGTCACTTCAAATGCATATGTGCCTGCTGCGCCATCTTTTCCCGCACAGATTGATGCATTAACTTCAAGACCTTTTGAAACTGCATTCTCAAACTGCACAGCTAATGGTTCTTTCTCATCATCTTCATGCGGACAAAATGTAGTCTGAAGAGTATCAAATATCTGCTTTTTCTTTTTATCCTGATCAAAAGCATTTTCTGGATCAGCTTCTTTCATTCCTTCTATTACTGCATCCACATATGGTGTAAAAAGTGGCTCCCAGTCAATGACAAATGTTTTATCTAACTGCCCCTGCTCAATCTGCATATCGATGCGCTCCAAAAGCTGCCCTATCTGATCATTTTTCAGATTAATCGTGTAAGAGCCTGCATCATGTGCCGCCGCAAGACCTGAAAACACCCCTATAAAATCATCATATTTAAACTCATCCAGACCTATTGAAGAACCTACCAGACCAATCCAGTCTTCTGTAATTGAATCTGCTGCCTGCAGCACATTCTCATTCTCTTCCTCGTCAATGCGGTTCTCCTCTGTCAATTCCGATATCATCTCTTTAACCGATTCTGTATTTAAATATGCCTTAGTACCAAATACACGAAGTACATCCTCTGATACAAAATCAAAAAAAGTTCCATCACCATTTGGTGCACTTAAATACAGCATGTCCACAGATGCACTGTCTGGCGTCATACGGATCGTCATTCCGGCCGATACTTCCATATCACCAAGCGTCATTGAGACTGAAAACATTTCAGTTCCCTCTTTTATCCGCCGTGCTTCTGTGACCATATCTGCAATCTTTCTTATTCCACCCGTTTCCTCTTCTGCAAAAGTATTCTGTGCCGCGCTGACAAAAATCACTGTCCCTGCCGCAAACAGCATCATTCTTTTTCTCATGAAACGTTCCCTCCATACACTATATGTTGCCACTTCCATTTCCAACATTACTCTCCTGCATTACACAGCTTTATCATACTCATACTACCATACTACGCCCTTTTTTGCAAAGATATTACGCTTACAAATATCTTACATTTTACAACAAGCGTTACTGTTGACTGGTTTCTTTTGATATGGTATACTATACACAACTAGATGGACATATTTTTTTATGTTCCGTCAAAAAATTTAAGGAGGTTTTTTTACCATGGATATGTCTTCTTTTTCTCTGGAAGGTAAGATTGCGCTGATTACTGGCGCTTCCTATGGTATCGGTATGGCTATCGCTAAGGGTATGGCTGCTGCCGGTGCTACAATCGTATTTAACGATATTAAGCAGGAGTTAGTTGATAAGGGTCTTGCTGCATACGAAGAAGCTGGAATCAAGGCTCATGGCTATGTTTGTGACGTTACTAATGAGGACGCTGTAAACGAGCTTGTTGCAAAGATCGAGGCTGAGGTTGGTGTAATCGACATTCTCGTAAATAATGCCGGAATCATTAAAAGAATCCCGATGTGCGAGATGACCGCTGCTCAGTTCAGACAGGTTATCGATGTTGACTTAAATGCTCCGTTTATCGTAGCAAAGGCTGTTATTCCGAGCATGATCAAGAAGGGTCATGGAAAGATCATCAACATCTGCTCCATGATGTCTGAACTTGGACGTGAGACCGTATCTGCTTATGCAGCAGCTAAGGGTGGCTTAAAGATGCTGACCAGAAACATCTGCTCTGAGTACGGTGAGTACAACATTCAGTGTAACGGTATTGGACCTGGCTACATTGCTACTCCACAGACCGCTCCGCTTCGTGAGATTCAGCCAGACGGTTCCCGTCATCCGTTTGACCAGTTCATCATTGCCAAGACTCCGGCAGCTCGCTGGGGAGAGGCTGAGGACCTGGCAGGCCCGGCAGTATTCCTTGCTTCTGATGCTTCCAACTTCGTAAACGGACATGTTCTGTACGTAGATGGTGGTATCTTAGCTTACATTGGAAAGCAGCCACAGTAATTTATCTGATGAATCGTACTTAAATAGTACATAAAAAGAAAGCTTCGCGTTGTTTGACACATATGCGGAGCTTTCTTTAAGCATAAAAAGCTTTGCTAAATATAATACAGAAAGGTGTGGATAAATCGTTATGCGCATTGCACTGGTAGATGATTCTGAAATTGAACGTGGGATACTTCTGTCTTTGATTACTGACTATGGATGCGAAAAGCAGATTTTATTTGAATCTGATTGTTTTGACAGCGGAGATGCTTTTTTGTCTTCCTTTTCGTCTGATAAATACGATATTGTTTTTATGGACATTTTTATGAATGGTATGAGCGGTGTTGAGACGGCAAGCAAAATGCGTCAGATTGACAGCCATGTTATTTTAATTTTTCTGACTGCCTCTGCTGATTACATGCCAGATGCCTTTCGTGTCCATGCATTCCACTATATTCTAAAACCATATCAGAAAGATGCGATTTTTGCATGTCTGAATGATGCCTCTTTGCACCTTCCAGCTTCTGAAACCTTCATTTCATTCTCAGTAAATGCAATTGAGGTTCGTATTTTTGCTTCACAAATTGTATGCATCGTGGCTGACTCTCACTATACATGGATCACCGACCGAAACGGTCAGAAATACCATCCTTGTGCTGCCTTTGGTACATTCTCAAAACAGCTTTTATCTGACCGTCATTTTCTTCTTGTCAGCAGAGGTGTCCTGTGCAACATGGATGATATTAAATGCTTTTCTTCTGGCAGCTGTCTTCTTTCAAACGGACAGACTCTTCCAGTTACACTGCGCAATGCCAAGCGTCTTGAACAAACCTGGCGTGACTACTGTTTTTCAAAGACACGAGATCAAACTTTGGAAATTTGATTTTTGCTTTTCATTCATAAATTTTGCTTTTCGTTCATACTATATTGACTTTTTTGCATAAAAGCGTTAAATTTTTTGTACTACATCAACATTGCTTCACACACATTAGTTGGTTAGTTTCTTATTTTACACACTTTCTTTGTACAAAAAAAGACCGGCTCCCACACACCGGTCCTTTTTTGTTATCTTTTATTTTGATCCAACTTTCTTAAAGATTACAACAACAGTTTTTAAGATAATTTGAATATCAAGCTGAATGCTCCAGTTATCAATATATTCACAGTCCAGACGAACAACCTCCTCAAAGTCTTCAATGTTGCTTCGTCCACTGACCTGCCACAATCCTGTCAGACCAGGCTTCATGCTAAGACGTCTCTTATGACGCGCCTCATATTGTTTAAACTCATCTACTGTAGGTGGTCTTGTTCCAACAAGACTCATATCACCCTTTAGTACATTCCAAAACTGTGGAAGCTCATCAATACTAGTTGAACGAATAAATTTGCCGACCTTTGTGATTCTCGGATCATCCGTCATCTTAAACATAAAGCCCTTCATTTCATTCTTTTCCATAAGCTCAGCCTTGCGCGCCTCTGCATCCTGATACATAGAGCGCACCTTATAAATATAGAAATAACGGCCATTTTTTCCCACACGCTTTTGCTTAAATATGAGTGGTCCAGGAGACTCTAGCTTTACAGCTGGTGCGATAAAAAGCATCACAACTGCTGTAATCATCAGTCCTACTATCGCTCCTACAATGTCTATTATACGCTTCATTACAAGCTTGTTAAAATCAAAAAATCTTGGTGCCACGCTGAGCGCATAGTGATTTCCAATCTGAGTAACTTCTCTTTGATAACCTGCGCCAAGATGATCAAGAAGGTCAATATTTACATGAACAATTACACCCATCTGAGCAAACTGCTCAGCATACTCAATGATTTCGTTTTTTCTTTGATCATCAAGCACTAAAAATACTTCATCAACAATTTCCCTGCTTGCTACCTCAATCACATTGTCGCCATTTGCCACAACACGATAGCCTTCGATATCTTCTCCAACATAATCACCATCTGTAATCGCAAGCGTAATCAGATAATTCTCGTAAGTATTATATCGTCTTAAGTCCTCTGCAAGCGTTTTTACACGATCAGATGTCGTCAATACAAGGAGATGATCTGCTTTTTTATTTTTAAAAATAGTACGAAGCATTCTCTTACAGATTAAATGTGTCACAGCCATCAGCACTATATTGATCAGTACTGTTAATGCCCATACACTTCTGCTGATCAGCTCTGTATTTTTAGTAACATAAAATACAGCAATAAGCACAGCTCCCATAATAATATTTAACTTGATCGTATATGTAATTTCTTCATATTTGTTTCGCTTCATGAAATAACGATTCATGTTGAACGACAGAAATACCAAAAAATAGCTGATCAAAATCATCCAAAGAGATGATAATACGGAAGAAAAATCAAATATAAACTTCCGAAAAACGGATGCAAGAAAACAAGCTGCAATATAGCTTATCACGAGACAAACCGCATCAATCCAAATCAGCAGATAATCCTGCATGTTTTTCCTTTGTTGACTCATGTTCAGAAATTCCTTTCCCTTTATTTCTTTTGTTTATTGTATCATAATTCTTTTCTTTAAACAACTTGATTTTTCAATTCACGCGTCCTGCTAGATGTCTCAGTAAACTGAGACGATAAATTTCATGCTTACATAGAAATTTGACAGATCAGCATAATAACATGCCCGAAGGTGAATGGTAATGTTTTTTTTCTTTTCCTGTTTACTTTTACTTTAAAAAAAGGTATAGTATCAGCGAAGTAAACGAATATGGAAAGGCATGGTATTTATCGTGAATCTTACAAAACCTGTTATTTTAGCATCTGGCTCCCCACGCCGAAAAGAATTGTTAGCTCTTGCCGGCTTCAATTTTACTGTCTGCCCGGCAAAGGGCGAGGAAGTCACCACAAAAACGCTTCCATGTGATATTGTATGTGAACTGGCTCATCAAAAGGCATTTGAAATTGCAAAGGCACAAAAAGCTCCTTGCTATGTAATTGGTGCTGATACTATCGTTGCATTTGAAAATCGCATATTGGGAAAACCAAAGGACAGCGCAGATGCCGTGCGAATGGTTTCCATGCTTCAGGGCAACACACATCAGGTCTATACCGGTGTGACACTAATTGAAGTCTGCGCTGATGGCAGTCTTCGCGAAAAAAGCTTCTACGAGGAGACAAATGTACATGTCTGTCAAATGACAAAGGATGAAATTGCCTCTTACGTTGCAACAGGAGAACCACTTGATAAGGCTGGAGCCTACGGAATTCAGGGTACTTTTTCAATCTATGTCTCAGGCATTGAAGGCAACTATTTTAACGTTGTTGGCCTTCCTGTTTCTCGTCTTTATCATGAATTTGCTGCTTTTCAAAATGCAGCTCACAAATAAGTGTTCAGCTCTCTTAGGCAAATTAAGGCGGTACCCTTACGGATACCGCCTTGTTTATTTTGGGCTAATCATTTTTATTTACTTTTTGCTGCGCTTTGTAAGAATGATCATTGCCACTACTGCTGCCGCAAGAATAATTCCAATCACAACCAGAATAATTCCGATTATTCCGCTGGCATCCTCAATACCAAGAATCTGGTTGATTTGACCAGACTGTGTGGTTGGCATTGGAAGTGTTGTGCTGGCTTCTGATGCAGCTGATGACGGTGCCGTACTTGGTGCTGTACTTGGTGCCGTACTTGGTGCTGTACTTGGCGCTGTGCTTGGTGCTGTACTTGGTGCTATAGTCGTGGTTGTCTGTGCCTGCGTTGTTACTTCTGGTGTCGTAGTCGTTGGTGTCTGCGTTGTTGCCTCTGGCGTTGTAGTCTCCTGTGTCTGCGTTGTTGCCTCTGGTGTCGTTACCATCGGAATCTCTTCTGTCTTTGTTGCACCACATACTGTACAAGTATAAAGCTTTTCTCCAACTGCAGTTGTTGTTGCTTCTTTCTGTACAACACCATCATTCCATGTATGATTCTCATTCACAGTAAATCTTACACTTGCCAAATTGCCGGCGGCATCGGCTGCTGTAAATACATACGTGCCTGCCTTTGTAATTTCATAGGTAAAGGTATCATTTGTATTTAAGCTGCTTTCTGATGCAATCTCCTGATTATTTAACTTAACAGAATATAGATTTTCATCTTTTACCGTAAGTGTAATCTTTTGATCTAAACAATATATCTTATTAGATTCAGCTCCGCTAATCACTGGTGGTGTCTTGTCAAGCTTAATGCTTATCTGCTTTTCCTGACTAATTGCTCCACTTGAAATATTCATAAGATAATATTTCATTGTGTAGCTTCCCTCTTCGGTGATTACGATTTGTTTGTTTGTTCCAAATGATCCTCTGTCATTCGTAAATGCAATATAGAATCCATCTGGTGCTTTCAGCGTAGCATTTGCACGATACCAGCCATTACTTCCAAGACCCTGCGTTAAGAATTGTGCATCTACATTTACAGTGTACTGCGGATCATATTGTTCACATACAGTACAGATACCATTTGCATAGCTGTGACCGTTGTGCACCGTAATGGTAATGCTTGCTTCATTTCCTGCTGCATCAACTGCCTTAATAGTCTGTTCTGTCTCTGCTGGAGAAACTGTAAGCGTTCCTTCTGCAGTCAGCGATACTGGAGTTCCATTTACTGTAACCTGTACAAGATTTGCATCACTAATTGTAAGTGTCGGAGCCTCACAATATGTCTTTTTGCCTTCTACGCCGCTAATTACAGGCGCTGTCTGATCGAAATTCGCTGTTAATGTCTTCTCTGTACTGATAACCTTGCCGTCTGTGCTTAGCAGATAATAGGTAATCTTGTTTTCGCCTTCATTCAATGTAAGGTCAAGACTAGTTGCTGTGCCAAATGATGACTCATCACTTGTCTGGCTGATATAGTAGCCTGTAGGTGCTGTCAGTTTAATGGTATTTTTGCGGTACCAGTTTCCTGCTGCATCTGGTGTTGTCGGCACTGCATCTGGTACATCATTTGACTGTACTGCCGGTGCCTTATAATTAGGATCAGATGCTCCACAGTGAACGCAAACACCATCTTCAAATGTATGAGTTCCATTTACCGTGATATGAACTGATGTCTCATTTCCTGCCTTATCGCGTAATACGATTTCCTGAACACCTGCTGCCGGTGATGCAGTAAAGCTTCCATCTGAATTTTGACTTACTGACTCTGGAATACTGCTTGATGCAAGATCAAGGTTTTCTTCAACAACACTAAAGGTTACTGCTTCACAATAAACCTTTCCCTCTTCAAGACCATTGATCTGCGGTGCTTTTGTATCAAGATACAATTTACGTGTACGCAGCTCACTTATTGTTGTATTATCTTCTTTAATCAGATAATACTCAATCTCATTTTCACCTTCCTCTAATTCAATATCAAGAGTCGGCATTCTGCGTAATCTTGCATAAGGATTTTCAACAATATTGTAGCCTTCTGGTGCAGTAAGAGTAATGTATTTGGTTCGATACCAGCCATCTGTACCCTGTCCGTCTGCCGCAGTACCATCCTCATTTAATGCTTTGAGCGTGATATCAGGAATATTTGTATCTTCTGTAGGTTCTGGCACATAATCAGGATCAGATGCTCCACAGTGAACACAAACACCATTTTCAAATGTATGCGTTCCATTTACTGTGATATGAACTGATGTCTCATTTCCTGCCTTATCACGTAATACAATTTCCTGAACACCTGCCGCCGGTGATGCAGTAAAGCTTCCATCTGAATTTTGACTTACTGACTCTGGAATGCTGCTTGATTCAAGATCAAGGTTTTCTTCCACAACACTAAAGGTTACTGCTTCACAATAAACCTTTCCTTCTTCAAGACCATTGATCTGTGGGGCTTTTGTATCAAGATATAAAATCTTTGTACGCTGCTCACTGACTGTTGTATTATCTTCTTTTATCAGATAATATACGATATGGTTCTCGCCTTCCTCTAATTCAATATCAAGAGTTGGCATTCTTCCTGATCTGTCATACAGATTTTCAATAATGTTATAGCCTTCTGGTGCAGTGAGAGTAATATTTTTTGTGCGATACCAGTCATCTGTACCCTGTCCGTCTGCCGCAGTACCATCCTCATTTAATGCTGTGAGCGTGATATCAGGAATATTTGTATCTTCTGTAGGTTCTGGCACATAATCAGGATCACTTGCATCACAGATGAGACATTTTCCCTCTGAGAATGTATGACCATTATTCACGATTACATTTACAGTAGTCATGTTTCCTGCCTCATCTACTGCTGAAACACTTAACTGATTTTCTCCTGGCTCTAACGTAAAACTTCCATTTTCATCAAGTGAAACTGGCTGTCCGTTTACTGTAACTGTAACAGCATTTTCATCTGTCACCGTTACTGTCTGTGCCTCACAATATGTTTTTCCATCTTCAATTCCTTCGATAACAGGCGGTTCTGTATCGGCTGGCTTTGTCGGATTTACAGTCACATTTACTAATGCAGTAATTGTATTATAGATAGACGTGTCTTCTGGTGTATAAACTGCCGTATAAGCACCATTTTCCGGGATAATGCTTGCTTCAAGCCAGCTCCATCCTTCAGGCAATTCAACAGTTGTAAGTGACTGTCCCTCATCAATACTGATACTGTCCGGACACTGCGTCTGCGGTGTCGGATCTAATTTATTGATCTTGATTGTAATGACAATATTTTCTACTATATTGTAGTTTTCAGTGTCATTTGGAACATAACGAACTGCTGCTGGTGCTTCCTCTTGTGCTGGAAGTGTCGTTGCCGGATCAGTCTGCCACTCAAAATGACCATTAGAATCACTCGGAAGCTCAATCTCTGACAATGGTCTTGTCACATATCCTTCCAGTCCAACTGGAGGTGTATAAACTGGATCCATCTTCTGAACTGGTTCTGGGGTTGGTTCCGGTGTAGGTTCAGGCGTTGGCTCTGGCGTTGGTTCTGGTGTCGGCTCCGGAGTTGGTTCTGGCGTTGATTCGACTGACTTTTCAATTAACGTTACATCATTTTCAATTGCCATACCTGATACAACATCAGTCAGCGTGCCATCTGCTCCTGCCATCTGCCACTGACATCCATCTTTAAAAATGCTGTCTGGCACAATACCATTTGTATAGACAACAGAATCCTCTCTTGCATCATCTTCATAATCAAGTATCCACTTATAGACACGTGAGTAACTCTCGTCTGTCTTTTTAATCAATACAGGCATCTGATCCGTTCCCATAAGCTGTGAAAACTTTGGATCTGTAAAACCTGAATTTAATGACCATGCTGCCGCTCCATCTGCAAACTGTGATGTGTCAAGTACTGTTACACCTGCAGGCGCTTCTGTCACAAAAAGACTGTTTTCTACACTTTCCTTATGCTCTGTAAATGCAGCTGATACGCTTCCATTTCCTGTTGTGCTTGAATATCCTGGTGCATAATTTAACAGAATCGGCGTAACTGCATCTTCTCCCAACATATTTGTAATGCTGAAATTACTTGAGTAAACAGATTCAATCCTGTTTTCATTATCAGCAGCAAACTCACTTACAAACGCATCACTTTTTGAAGAAGTCACTGATGCGCCTGATGTGACGCAGGCACTAATGCTTCCTTCATTTCGTCCTGTTAACACACCTGCATCTGCATTTGACGTGATAGATGTGTTTTCCAGTTTAAGCTCTGTAACATGGCCTGCACTTCCAATATAGCCAAATACACCTGCAAGCGCATTTTGCGCAATATTTTCAATAGGCTGTGTTCCAAGCACTGCTGCCTGTTCTTCTGATACCTTGCTGACTAAGTCCACACCGTTTATCTGGTTCAGAATGATATTACTGATACTGTAACCATTTCCATCAAATACACCGTCATAGCTTTTTCCTGTCTGTGTCTCGACATTATAATATCCAAGCGGTGTCCATGAATACGCTGCTAACGCGCTCATGTCAATATTATCGGCTAAGCTTACATTCTGTGTCTCTAAATCTCCTGCATAAAAATGCTGAACAAACCATGCCAGTTCTCCTGCATTCTCAATCTTATATGCACGGATATCGCTGTAGCCAAGCTGTGCCATATCCTGATTTTCGATCACCTGCGGCTGCTCAAATTCTGTATATCCATTTATCTGAGTAACTCCATTTATATATTGGCTTTGTTCCTCTGCCGATACTGGAATATTAATCATGAGCATAGCGGCTGATGTCAACACTGCACTCCATTTTGCTTTTTGTCGTTTCATCTTCATCATATCGGACCTCCTGTCCGGTCAGGGTCATTCTCCCTCACCTTTTCTTTACTTTCAGTATAACAGCCGTTCTCTGCAATGTCACCTTAATAAAACACGTTATTTTTTACAAATTCCTTACGAAAACTAATAGCGCTCTTTTAAAAACTCTGATACATTCGTATGTCCATAGTGCACAAGCTTGGCATCAAACTCTGCCATCTTTTTCTGAATCATATCCTTATCTTTTTGTTTTAACAGACTGCTTTTCTCATACCGCTCAACCACTTCTTTTGCATCCTTATATGACTGCAGCGTAAGATCCTTATAATTATTTTCCAAATACATTTGAACTGTATTTAATTTTTCTTCGATTTCCTTTAATGCCTTTTTTCGTTCAAACATTAATATTCTCCCTTCTCATCTGCACAAATTTATATTGGCATACCATTAAATTTATGTTATACTAAATCTAGTATAACACTTTTTCAGAAAAGACAGGAGGTTTTTTTATGCCAACACCACATAATAATGCACAAAAAGGTCAGATCGCAAAAACTGTTTTAATGCCTGGCGATCCGCTGCGCGCAAAATTTATCGCTGATACCTTTTTACAGGATGCCGTTCTTGTAAATGAAGTACGTGGTATGCTTGCTTATACCGGAACTTATAATGGAAAACCAGTTACCGTTATGGGCAGCGGAATGGGTATGCCAAGTATCGGTATCTACTCCTACGAGTTATTTAAGGAATATGATGTAGACCGTATCATTCGTATCGGAAGCGCTGGAAGCTACAGCTCTGACGCAAAGATTTATGATGTCGTTCTTGCTACTTCCGCAGTCAGTGAGTCCACCTATGCAAAGGTTCAGTCTGGCTACGACAAGGATGAGAGCTATCCATCCAAAGCACTCAATGATTCCCTTCGCGCTGCTGCAAAGCGTCTTGGAATTAATATGATTGAGGGTGCAATTCACTCTAGTGACGTCTTCTACCGCCAGCCGTCTGATGAAAAGCCAACCTATTGGGAAAAGCTTCGCGATGAGCGTGGCTGTCTGGCTGTTGAAATGGAAAGCTTTGCACTGTTTGCAAATGCTTCGGTACTAGGCAAAGAAGCTGCCTGCCTTTTAACAATCTCTGACAGCTTTATAAGCCCAGAGATCACTACTGCCGAAGAACGTCAGACTTGCTTCACTAACATGATGAAGATTGCTCTTGAAAATTTATAAAACATTATGAAAAAGGTGCGCCGATTACTTTCCTCGGCGCACCTTTTTTATACATTTAAATATCATACTCCTCGTAGCAATTGCCCAATACTTCGCAACCTCAAACCCAATACAAGTTTCTTTTCACTGCTCCCAATGCTTTATTTACATCACAAAGCAGTTCTTCACCGCAAAACTGCTTGTCGATTTTTTGTATCCTTTCCACAGCAATCTCAAATGCTCTTGTAATCAGTTCCTTATACATATTAATCTGATTTTCTGGCTTTGCAAAAACAAAATTTCTATAATTTATTCGCAGTCTCACCTCTGCAGTCATCTTTGTAGCACTATAATATCGCTTCTCTTTCCAACAGCTTTCCTCATAAGAACTTTCTTTCATAATGACTGCAAAAATGCCAAGCTCTCTCAATGCATTTCCGTAGCTCCTGGCTCTTATTTCATCCAACATCGGATCAACTACTTGCATTACTTCACGAAAACATTTCACAGCCCCTTCCTCTGTCTCCCCTGCCAAATAAATAACTGTACTTTTATTTTTCACTTTTTCTTCCTTTTCTGTTAGACCAAATGCCTGTCTAACATCATATACTAACTTGTCCCTTTGAAATTCAGGATCAGCAATTTTCGCTTTGTTGGCTGCTATTTCTAACGCTCTGCTTACATGCTGCTTATATAGTTCCACGCGTTTTTCAGCTTCTGCATTACAGAAACTTTTATAATTTAACCGCAGCCTAATATCTGCTTCCTTCCTCACCTTACTGTAGTATTGTCGTTCGCAGTAGCCACCAGAATCATACATTTCTTCCTTCATTATGATTGCGAATACACCAACACTTGTCAACGCGCTTCCATACTCATTTTTTCTGATATCATCCAAAAGTGAATCTACCATATTTCGTATGGGAAGTAACAAACTACCAGCACGTCCTTCAGTTTCTGAACTCAAATAAATTTCCATTATATTAACTCTCCCCTCCAAAAGAAAACAATATTAGCGAAGCACCATCTATTCCCTGAATCAAATATATCACTTTATTTATTCCTTTTTCATCACATACAAGATTAATAATATTCGCAATCTCTTTATAATTTTTTTCAAGTTTGGGTAATAACTCCATTAGTTTATCCACTTGCTCAAATTCTCCAATCAATAAAAAAGATGACAAACTTGCACCTTTAAAATAGTTAACTGCTTGTTTTATGCTTTTCTGTGCTATTCTTGCCTTTCCGAACTGTATCATATAAGCACTTTCTTCACAATTCTTTTCTATCTCTTCGGTTACAGCGAGCATATACTTTTTTCTTATATTTTGCCACATATGACCTATATATTTTTTCTTATAATCATAATCTATCATATTTGCTGTCCATAGCTCGACTGGAACTCCATCTGACAGCTTTGTAATTTCCTCTGCTGCAAAATCTCCATCTATTTCCTCATCTTCATCATAATCCAATATCTGTGCCTTAATGCCTTTCTTTATTTCTTTTAGAGCAGTAAAATACTGCGCACAGTCGTTAACGATTATCTTTTTCATCAAATTTTACCCTCTTATTTTTTCAATATCAAAGATTCTTTTTTATCTGAGATTCTTTTAATGCTGTCAAATATGAACTGCTATACGCAAATGCTTCCTCCTGAGAAATTAACCACTTTTTCAAATCATCAATTTCTCCTTCTCTATCCAAATAAATTCTTGGTAAATTATGAAGTCCCATCAGAATAAGCCACATTTGTTCTTTTCTCTTTTTTTCAGAAATCAGTCTTTTTAACCCTTTTGTTTTCTGGCTCTCCTGAATGATTCTTTCACCTTTTTCAATTAATTCAAGCATTTTAGAATCAGTTTTTACATTTGCTTTGCCACAAAATTTCATCATGTCAGAGTCTTTTCTCTGTAGTACATTTCCTACATAAACATCTGCATTTTTCAAATATAAGACAATCTCTTTTATTTCTCCAAAAGAAACATCTATTTCTAACTCAATTAGTTGTATCAGTTGTCTCATCACGGCAAAATCATTAAGCAATTTTTTCTGTTCATGATTATTCCATCTTCCTGATATTTTAAAACCTTTTTCATGAACCATGAATTCATATAGCAATTCTCCACATATCGTTTCTTTTGAATTTCCCATTTCGAATCACCACCTTCTAATTTAATAGAAAAAAGGTGCGCCGATTACTTTCCTCGGCGCACCTTTAAATCGTTGCTATATACTTATTACTTGATTAATTCCTTATCAATCACCTTAAAGTTTGCCCTATGGATATAGAGTGCCTTTCCATCTTCTCGAAAAAAAGATTGAGGAATTCAAGACGATGGGATGCACGTTATTTTTGTAATAGCCACTCTTCTACAATTTTTTGATCCATCTTTACCAACTTTGCAATTCGTTCAATCGTAAAGCCTTCCTCATGATAAAGCTCATAAGCCATCTCTTTTTTAGCTTGAGTTTCACCCTCCTCCAAGCTTTTTTCTCGATTTTTCTTTAATTCTTCTTCAATTTCGTCCTTCATAAGCTCTCGTAATGCTTCACACATGCCTGTCGACCTCCTAACCTCATCATACTTTTCCTTATTTGCTGCCACACTTACCTGTAACACAGCATCCGCCTTTTCTTTATCGCCTGGCTCTTTGAAATTCTTTGCCATCTCTGTAAACTTTTGGATATCCTCTTTTTCTGCACTTTTGGATAATACCTTTAAGCTTTCATGGTTTTGTGACTCTAATTCACTCGTTACAATAATTTGCGCTGGAATGGCAAGTCCTTGTACATAATAGATACCAGATACATGTTTTTCAATTAGATATCCATAACCAGCAAGCTTATTGAATAATTGCTTCGGTACTGTCGCTCGAAATAGAGAAATCGCTAGCTCCTCTAGCGGAATCTGCTCTACCTTTTCGCCTAATCCCTTATACAAATATGCATAACCAAGCGTTTTGAAAAAGTCATCAATCGTCATACCATCATCTGGAGACTTGTACTCAATTACATTGTGTCTACGAAAAATACGGCCAATTTCATTTTGAATTTGCACATTTTTTCGCTTCTCAATGATCAAAAGATCCATCTGTAATGGCTTCTTGCTTAAATTATATTCTCGCTTAAACTCAAGATCTGCTTTGTTTAAACGCAATTCAAGCTCTGCCGCTGCACAGAAAGCAGGATGCCACTGTAGTTTCGCATTTGATTGCTTTTTGTTTGGTTGTACCATCAAAAGTCCTCCAATTTATTTTATGTATTTCCAAAATTGTGGATTTTATCTGGTGTATTTTCTGACAGATACCTCGATCATTTTCTCTTTTGCACGTTATAAATAGGTTTCCTTTCAAAATAATTATAGCATCAGAACTTATGTTTTGCAAGGAGAAGTTCAAAAAAAAATCAGGGAGAAGTCATTCTGCATGATTTCTCCCCCAATTTTGTATTACCTTAGAAAGCTGCTGTTAAAAGCATTTTTATGAATTGTAAAATCAGTTGCCAAATGCTTGTTATAAGTTGCATGGACGGAACTGCTATTCCATTCACAAACATTGCGATCAAAATCTCAATGAGAGAGATTTGATTGACTGTTTTCGGTGGCTCTATTTGCTTTTGCGGTTCAGTCGGTTTTGACGGTTCCTCTCGATTTTCCGGCTTACTTGGCTTTGTTGGCTCAACTCGGTTCTCTGGCTTACTCGGCTTTGTTGGCTCTGGCTTAGCTGGAAGCTTTGCAATCTCTTCCGTATAAGAATCTCCACATTTCTCACAGGTGTAGGTTCTAATTCCTGCGCTTTCTGTGGTCGCTTCTTTTGTCACTTCATCTTTATAAGTATGACCGAATGCAACGATTGGTTCTCCACTAGACAGCTTTACACCACAGTCCTTGCAGTAAATATCTCCTTCATATCCATTCTCAGTACAAGTTGCCGCTTTCGCATCGCGAACCTCGGTGTCTCCTACATGATTGGTTGGATCTTTTTCTCCGTATGGCTTTCCACAGATCTCACAGATTGCTTTGTCCTTACAAGTTGCGGTTCCTCCACTGCACTTGCTCATCACTGCACCACAGTAATCACAGGTATGCTTTCCTTCTCCTGCTTTGTGGTCTCCGATTGCTACTGCACAGCCATAGTCACATTTATGGTCATGGTCGACATCAATATGTTTTCCTACCTCTGCTCCACATACATCACAACTATGGTCTTTGTTGTCATCCTTATGTCCTGATGCTGCGATTGGTTCTCCACTTGACAGCTTTGTGTTACAGCCCTTACAGTAGGTATCACCTGTGTAACCATCCTCGGTACAGGTTGCTGCTTTCGAATCTCGAATCTCTTTGCCTCCCACATGGTTGGTTGGATCTTTTTCTCCATATGGCTTTTCACAAATCTCACAGATTGCTTTGTCCTTACAAGTTGCGTTTCCACCACTGCAACTAACTCTTACTTTGCAAGTATCACAATAATGATCTCCATGGTTTCCGCAAGCACAGTATTCGGAAGCATTTGGAGCACCATGCATAGCATCATCAGCATAGCGAATATCTTTTTCTTTATCCTCATAGTTCTCCCTCCTTAACTAAAATCATCGAAATACTTATTCCGCACCTTCCATTGAATAGATAAAAATTCGTTACAATATCTGCCTTACTGATACGACACTGTCTAAACGGATTTTTATAATCGTATTCTACTACCATCCTGTCTCCTCCTTTCACTTTTGAAAATTCCGTTATCCTTTATATTCAGCATATCATATTTATCCTCTTTGCGTAACCGCCATTTCCAAACAAAAATGGGGGATAAAAAAACACGGCATTCCCCTAAAAAATGCCGTGTTACTAGCTGTTATTGCTTGTTTTTCCTTGATTTTTTCCTTTTAAATCTATTTTTCCAAATCTGGAAATACCAAAAATAAATTACTGAATTTCTGTCGAAATATACTCGTTTGGCTGACTTGAAATGGTTGTATTTACTAGCTTTACCTGTACGCCATCTTCCTCTGGTGTCAGTGTCAGCGTATCTTCCTCTAGCATTTCAATCTCATACACCTTAATCACGAGCGAGCCATCTTTCATGCCCCATGCACCGATGACTGGCGTATCTACCTGATTTTTCTTGGTGTACAAAGGAGTGCAATGGACCTTGCGGCAAGTTTTCTTCCACTCTCCTCTGCCTGCCAGATAGCGAATTTCTCCTTCTTTGTCGGTCTCTTTGTGAATCATACAAAACTGGCCATACATGCCATCTCCGCTCCTGCCATATAACTATCCTCCTTATCTTATCACGAAACCACGGTGACACCCATGGCTCTTCAATCTTAATATAGAAAATCCCCAGTGCAGCAACACTGGGGATTTTTGCTTTTATTTTTTAATAAACGCAGCTTTCCTTCACTTTTTTGAAATTTTTACACATCAACTTATCGTAAAGTATCAGAGAATAGCACCGATCATCCAGTGTATCCAAATAGCAGAATAGTTTTTGGTAAATTTCTTCCTGTTGATCCGGTGGACATTCTTTTTTAAACTGCACAATAAATACACTGGAAGCCATACCAGTCGGAAGAACCTTTCGAACGAGCCAAATATGTAGAATTTGGTTCTCATCAACCGATTGGATATAAGAAAGAATGATGTCTAGCTTTCCATCTGGAAGTTCTTCGCGTTCAAGTTGATCTGACGGTGTTAAGATACCCAATTGGCGATATTCATCTTCGTTCTTCTGCATCAACTCGTCTGCTGTTTTGCGATAGCGCTCTAGCTCTGCACGGTTTCCTATCAGACAACAAAAATACCCGATCTCATCCAATCCACTTTGAATTAAATTTGAATTATTTTCGATTGCATGATAAATCAACTCAATTGCACGCTCATCATACCGTCTGATTAAAATTCGTCCTTTTGTAAAATAAGCATAGGCAGAAATTTCAGGAGGCAGTTCTCGTATCACTCGATCACAAAATAAAAGAGCCGCTTCAACCTCTCCTACCTGAAGGAGTGCATCCAAGATTCTTGCATATTCATGTTGTAAGATTGGCTGCCCCTCATCTTTCCATTCCTGAATTTGCCTATACGGCTCTAAATATTGCTCTTTGCGATTTTCTTCATACTCCTCACTTAACTCGCAATAAATCAGCTTATCCATCAACCCACAAACAGCTTTCTGTTCTTTGCGATATGCATCACAACTCGCATCTTTCACAAGCTGATAGGAAGTGATCCAAAGTGCATCCAGACGCATCTTAGTTGTCGGATGAGAATCTGACTGTGCCGGTAGCTCATGCTCCATCAAGTTGCGCCAATCTACCTCGCGCTTAGACAGCTGTTGTTGCCAATAATCAATCTGCTCAGTTACAAAATGGCTAGATGGTTGTTTCGGTGCGTAGAGCGGAGCAAAATTATTTCCTTGTTCTTCCCATGAAAATACATCAAAATAGAAAAGCTTTAAAAGTCCTGAGGCTGCTGCCTGACGCACACTTGCCATCGACTGGTCGGCTTTCAATTCCTTAATCAGCGAACTAGCATACTCATACAGTTCAAATTCGCACTGATAGCGAGTATCCTGATAAAGAAACATCCACTCTGTTATTGCTTGGAGATTACTCTCCACCATACCATACAAAAGCCAATTTCGGTATTCGTATTCGATTCCAGAACCATCCTGCTCTTCCTCTTTCATATGAGCAAATTCGTGAAGGAACATTGCAAAAAGCTCGTCCTCGCTTTCAATTCCAGCTAACATCACTCCCAGTTCAATATTGTAATAGCCAGCAACCTTTTTGATTCCGATGTTGCACTCACCTGTGACCGTAATTATGATGTCTCCACTACAATGAAGTGCATCTCTCGCACGCTCGGCCATCTGGTACAAGTACGGATACTTTTCTTTCGAAAGATCATTGTCACCTAGTATAAACGGATCACTCTCTTTTCGAAAACAAAGTCTAGAAAGTCCCATTTCCATATAAATGGCGACAATGATATAGACAACCGCATTTCCAAGAATCCCAGCAAAAATTGCTCCTATTACCGAGCAAGCAATTAAAAGCCTTGCACGATTATCTGCACTCTTTCGAATTTTAGGCAACACTTTCAATTGCTGCTCTGTCACATCCTGTGCCTTACTTCTCTGTTCGATAAGAAATTGCCGTTCTTTTGAAAATGTACCTTGATCCCACTTTTTTTGATAGCATTTCTTCTGATAAAGTCCAATCACCAACAAAACAGGTGGAAGCACAAGTGCCACTATCTCACAAATTTTTATTGTGCAAAAAATTTCTATATTCCACGTTTTGCTCTGAAATACAGCTCCAAGAACTGACATTAAAAGCATCAAAATTCCTATCGGAATATAAGCCAGAACACTAAGCTTTAAAACATTCTTTTTTGATTGTCGATTTTCCATTACTCAATCAATTCCTTATCAATAATCTGGAAGTTTGCCCTGTGAATATAAAGTGCCTTTCCATCGATCATAAGCTTCGTCATCTTTGGCAAATCCTCCGGAATCTCCCAGTAAACACTGTCCCCTGAAAATGCCATGATTGGATTTCCAAGCTGCGATTTAATTACTACGACACGCGCTTTTCCAAACTTGTTCTTGTACTGATTCAGCTTTGCAGACAAGGATGTAATATCTAAAACAGAGCCTGAACTTTGAATTGTCTCAGTTGTAAAATCAACATCTGGAGTCAGTCCTTTTTGCACAAAGATGCAGGTATCGCCACATGACTCAATCTCATTGCCATCAATAGTGATTGTGATAACAGATGATAATTCATATCCGGTAATAACCTTGCCGTTTTCATCGTAGCTAGTATTTTTGACTGGATTTCCGGCAATGTCGATCTTCTTTCCGCTTGTCTCTAGTACTAGATTTCCAAAATTATCATACGTGTAAATGGTATACTGATTTCCAATCAGGCTGCCCTTGATATCGTTGATCGCGGATGCAAGCTTTGCGCATCCGCTAAAAACGAAGAGTGACAGAGCAGCCACTGTTGCCAGGACTGTCAAAAACCATACCCTTTTCTTTCGTCTTTTATCCATACCCCTCTCACTTTCTTTGCTATGCAGGCAAATTCGCAGCTAGACAAAATATTTTTATTCAGATTTCTCTTCTGACTTTGCTGCCTCTGCTGTAGGCGTCTTTTCCGGCCTTTCCTCCAAAAAGTCGATCATCTGCTTGTATTCACTCTGTGTTGCAGATGGGAATGGAGCATTTTTCTTATTCATTGCTACATTTGCTGCTGATTTTTTGATTGGCTGAATCGTTCCTGCACCGCCTACGCAGCCTCCAGGACATGCCATACCTTCAAGCAAGTATCCATTATATTTTCCAGCCTTTGCCATCTGCATCATCTTACGGCACTCGTCTAGTCCCTGTGCGCAAACTACATTGACCTCGCGATCTGGATCAATCTGGTGAATTGCATTCACAACTGCATTTGCAACACCACCCGCAACAGCAAAGTTTCTTCCGTCTCCACTTGCATGATGAAGCGGCTCTCCTGCCTTTATATCGTCAAAGGAAATACCCTTCGCCTCAAACATACCCATAACTTCCTCAAAGGTCAGTACAAAATCAACATCGCTTCGCACACTTCTGCGGCTTGCCTCAAGTTTTTTAGCTGCACATGGTCCGATAAAAGCTACCTTACATCCAGGATCTGCCTTTTTAATCATACGGCCTGTAAATACCATTGGTGTCAGAGCCATGGAAATGCAGTTAGCATACTGCGGAAATTCAGTCTTTGCCATAACAGACCATGACGGACAGCATGATGTTCCCATAAATGGAATCTTCTCAGGCACTTCTTCAAGGAAATCCTTTGCTTCCTGAATCGTACAAAGATCGGCTCCTGCCGCAACCTCTACCACATCTGCAAAGCCTAACTCTTTCATCGCCTCACGGAAGCGCTCTGGTGTAAGCTTTGGTCCAAACTGACCGATAAATGCCGGAGCTACAGCTGCATATACTCTCGTTCCCGCCTTCATGGCTAAGATTGTCTGGAATATCTGACCTTTATCAGCAATTGCACCGAATGGGCAGTTTACAAGACACATACCACAAGATACACACTTGTCGTAATTAATATCTGCTCTGCCATACTCATCACTATGAATTGCGTGCATACCACATGCCTTTGCGCACGGGCGCTCCATCTTAACAATCGCACCATATGGGCATGCATCACGACAACGTCCACAATTGATACATTTTTCCGGGTCAATCTTTGATTTTCCACCCTGCTTTACAACAATGGCTCCCTTCGGGCATACCTCTTCACACGGATGTGCAGTACATCCCTGACACATGTTCGTCACAACTGTCTTATTATCAAGACACTTATGACAGGCAAACTTGATGATGTTGATCAGCGGTGGCTCATAGTAACGCTCTGTGATTGCACTTTCATTTACACCATCAGCCACTGGTGCATGCTCAGCGAGTGTACGGTTTGGCAGTCCAATCGCAAGTCGAAGACGTTCTCCGACAATGGCTCTCTCTGTAAATACACTTTCTCGAAAGCTAGCCAGCTCTCCCGGCACAATTTTATATGGAAGCTCCTCCAGACGGGAATAATCTCCGCCTTCGTAAGCAAGTCTTGCTACTTCGGTGAATATTTTTTCACGCATATCTGTTACATCGGTGTGAATTCCTCTGACGCTCATTTCATTCTCCTTCTTTTTGCTTCTTTCCTTACTTATCTGCTACGTTCTCAGTATACCCGATACACGTTCCAAATTCAAGAAAAAATTGACTATACACAAATCATGTGATCTTGTAAATATTGTCTTTTAGTGTTATACTTGTATTTATGTAAACGCAGTAGTCTGAAAGTTCATGACCTCTTTAACTGCTGCAAAACTATAACACATTCTAAGAGAAAGGTTTGGGGTACCTTTATGGCAAAAACATTATCTAAGCGTTACTCAGGCGTACTCGCCCACCCAACAAGCTTCCCTTCTCCATACGGAATCGGTGATTTCGGAAAGGGTGCTTATGACTTTATCAATTTCCTGACTGGTGCCGGACAAAGCCTCTGGCAGATTTTGCCGTTAGGCCACACAGGATATGGAGATTCTCCTTATCAGGCATTCTCAGCATTTGCAGGACAGCCGCTTTTAATCAGCCCTGATGAATTGATCAAGGACGGTCTTCTTTATGGTGATGATTTACGCGATTATCCGCACTTTAATCCAGATCACATCTACTATGGCGACGTTATTCCAGCAAAGCTGCGCATCCTGCATCGTTCCTATGAGATCTTTAAGGAATCAGCTGATCTGTGTATGCTTAAGGAATTTGATGTGTTCTGTGAGCACGAAAAGGATTGGCTGGACGATTATGCACTTTTCATGGCAGGTAAGGACGCACACGGCGGTGCATGCTGGCTGGAGTGGGAAGATGATCTGCGTGACCCTGATGAGGAGATTAAAGCTACATGGCGTGAGCGTCTGGCTGATTCCATCGAATACTACAAGTACATTCAGTTCATCTTCTTCCGTCAGTGGAACGCAATTCGCGATTATGCACATGTAAATGGCATCAAGATCGTCGGCGATATTCCGATCTTTGTTGCACTTGACAGTGCAGATGTGTGGGCAAACCGTGAACTGTTCCAGCTTGAAAAGGATGGCTATCCGACCGTTGTTGCCGGAGTTCCGCCGGATTATTTCTCTGCTACAGGACAGCTTTGGGGCAATCCGCTGTATGACTGGGATTACCACAAAAAGACACATTATGACTGGTGGATGCGTCGTATCAAGGGTCAGTTAAATATGGTTGACTACATCCGTGTCGATCATTTCCGCGGATTTGAGCAGTACTATGCAATTCCATATGGTGAAGAAACTGCTATGCACGGAAAATGGAAGAAGGGACCAAATGAGGATCTGTTCCTTCGTATGCAGGAAGTATTTGGCAAGGATCTTCCGATCTGGGCTGAAGATCTTGGCATCATCACTCCTCGCGTTGAGAAGTTAAGAGATGACTTTAACCTGCCTGGCATGAAGGTATTACAGTTTGCATTTGGTGATCCAAAAGACAATGACATTCTTCCGCATCGTTTCACCACTGAGAACTGCATTTGCTACACAGGAACACATGACAATGACACCACCATGGGCTGGTATCAGACTCTTAAGCCAGCTTTGCAGGATCGTGTTCGCCGCTACTTAAATACTGACGGAAATATCATTCATTATGATATGATTCGTGCGGCTATGGGTTCTATCGCACGCTACGCTATTTATCCTGTTCAGGATCTTCTTGGTTTTGGCAGTGACTGTCGTATGAACACGCCATCTGTTGCCGGCGGCAACTGGGCATTCCGCTTCCGCAAGGATCACTTGACTCCTGAGTTAGCAGCAAACCTTCGCAAGATGACTGAGCTGTTTGGCAGATGCGAGCCGCTTGAGCCAATCGAGGAGGAGGAAGGACCAGAAGGCTCCATTAAGCCTGGTGAGACTGCACCTGGACTTGCTCCAGAGGAATAAATCGAATTGAGGTTTCCATGATAAGACTTATACTAGTTTTGCTTATTGCCATTCTCTATCTGGTAATTGGATGCATACCTGCATTCATCTTATGGTTAATTGGCAAAAAAAATCCCGATCTTAAGGATCGGATTTCAAGACGCATGATTCAGTGGATCTTTGGTGTGCTTCTCTTTGTAAGCGGCACCAAGGTCAAGGCAGAGGGTCTTGAAAACATTCCAAAGGATCGCGCTGTGCTGTATGTAGGCAACCATAGAAGCTACTTTGATATCATCACATCCTATCGCCTGCTTCCAGGTATTACCGGATATGTGGCTAAAAAAGAAATGGCAAAGGTTCCGCTTCTTCGTCTTTGGATGCGCTATATTCATTGCCTGTTCTTAGACAGAAGCAACGTAAAAGAGGGTTTAAAAACAATCCTCGCTGGTGTCGATGAGCTTAAAAACGGTCATTCTATATGGATCTTCCCAGAAGGCACTAGAAACCGTGGTGAAGAAGGCAGTATGCTTGAATTTAAGGAAGGCAGCTTAAAGATGGCTGACAAGGCCGGATGTCCTGTTGTTCCTGTTGCAATCGCGCACTCAGCAGATGTTTTGGAAAATCACTTTCCATTTATCCGCCGTGCCGCGATCACAATTCGCTTTGGTGAGCCGATTGACTTAAAGAGCCTTCCTCGCGAACAAAAAAAGCAGGCTGGTGCTTACACACGCACAATCATTCAGGCAATGCTCGACGATATCTTGAAGGAAGACTGAGTTTTGTATCGGCACTTCAATAGATGACATTTTTGTAAATCCGCACGCAAGTGCTGTTTTTACAGATGCCATGTTTTCGCTGCTGCAAAGAAGATAGACTTCTTTTAGCTGCCAATATTCAAAACAATATTTTAATAATCGACTGGCTGCTTTCGCGGCCAGTCCTTTTTTTCTCCATTTTGGCAATATCGCATAACCTAGATAATATCCGTCTGGTGTGCCATTTTCCTTATTTTCTTCTTTGTATTCGAGCCCTATCCGCCCTATCATATCATCATTTTCATCTGCTAATACCCACATAGACGGCTCTTCCGATGGATAAACATACTGGTGCAGGCTTTCAATCCAGTCTTCCCAGTCTTTACAAGTTTGCGCCTGTTTTTCTAGTGGATAAGGTAGGAAGCGCTTTACTTCATCGTCATTATAGAGTGTTTCAAATGCTTTCACATCTTTTTTGTCTGCCTCTCGAATTAACCAAGTATGTGTTTGTTCTTCAAAATTCTGGCCACCAATCACTAACTTTTGTTCACTTGCCACTGACCACTCTCCACAAACCAATACCCTTGGCAGATGATAATATCTGCAGTATGCAAGCTCTGCATATTCATCATCTACATCTTCCCAATCATCAGCTAAAAAAGAAATCCCGGACCAATCCTTATCTGATCCGGGACTACATATGCCGATGACAGGAATGCTTTTTTGAAGAGTGCGGGCCTCTTCTGGCGAATCGGTGAGAACCACTTCGCCTTTTTCTGTCATTTTTGTTTTTTTCATATTATGATACCAGGGTCAAAAGTCACGCGCATAGAACTTTTAACTTCCTTAAAATCAGCACTTCTCTGGCTCTGGATATTCCTCACCAAAAGTCTCAACAGTCACTTTCTTCATGCGCTGTGTCTCAAGCGGTCTGTCGTTGTAGTTTGTCGGTACTGCTGCGATTGCATTAACTACATCCATACCCTCTGTTACCTTACCAAATGCGGCGTATGCACCGTCTAAATGCGGCGCTGCCTCATGCATAATAAAGAACTGGCTGCCTGCACTATTTGGCATCATAGTTCTTGCCATGGAAAGTACACCCGGCTCATGCTTTAAATCATTCTGAAAACCATTCTGTGTAAACTCACCCTTAATGCTGTAGCCTGGGCCACCCATACCTGTGCCGTCCGGATCTCCTCCCTGCAGCATAAAACCGCTGATTACGCGGTGGAAGATTACGCCATCATAAAATCCCTTCTTTACCAGGCTGATAAAGTTGTTTACTGTGTTCGGGGCAACCTGTGGATACAGCTCTGCCTTGATCACACTGCCATTTTCCATCTCAATAGTAACTACTGGATTCTGTGCCATTTTAATAACCAAACCTTTCTGTCTGCCTGCGCGAACAAAACGCGCAGATTTTTGTGTTTAAGCTGAAAAAGACATAACAGCGAACTGTTATGTCTTTTGCTTTTAATCTCACTACCTAATACGATATTTCATTTATTAAAAAAGAATAGGTACATGGTATAATTGAAATTAATCGCGGCGGCTTGTTTCAATTACAGCTTTGTAACGTTAACAGCCTGCGGTCCCTTAGCTCCGTCGATTACATCGAACTCTACAGAAGCGCCCTCGTCCAGAGACTTGAAGCCTTCCATGTTCAGTCCGGAGTAGTGTACGAATACATCCTTACCAGACTCATCAGAAATAAAACCATAACCCTTCTGATTATTGAACCACTTAACTGTACCCTTCATGGTGATACCTCCAAAAAATAAATTGCAGCGTTGCAGCTTCTGCTATCGCGCCAACACGGTTAGCATAACACATTGACCAAACATTGTCAATGAAATCCTAAAAAAATAATGAAGTATAAACAGCTTGTATTGACACTATTTTTTATCTTTGATATAGTTAATTTTATACGCTTCTGTACTGAATATTGAAGCAATTAAGGAGGAATTATGAGTTTCTTATCTATCATCACAGCGGCCTCTACTGCCGCTGAATCTGCAGCTGAAAGCATAGCCGAAACGGTTGCTGAAACTGCTGCTGAGGGTGGAGCTGTCACATCCATGGTGCCAGAGGATTTTGCCTTCGACTATACCATGCGCGTGCCAGTTCTGTCAATCATTCTTATGGTGATCGCACTTGCTGTTATGATTGCTGTTCCAGTGTATCTGATCATCCGTATGAAAAACCGTTTCCGCTTTGACGTGTATGCATTGACCTTTGGTCTTCTTGCCTACATGGTTGGTGTTGGTATCATTCCTACTGTCATCGAGCTTTTAGCTGCACAGATTGCGCCAGTCAAGGAATTTTTGTCAGCAAACACAGTTGCTTCCGACATCTTGCATGTCACACTTCTGATCGTATTTAGCTTCTTGGCAATATTTGTGTGCTCACGCTTCTCTATGCGTCACTCACTGCGAAAAAATATGAATCCTGAGGAAGCAAACTTACCAGAGAACAAGAAGAATGCATTTGCAAGCTCTGTACTTCTTGGCTTAGGTGTCGGACTTCTTCCAATCGTGACACAGGGTCTTTCCTATGTGATGAGCTATCTTTCCGCTGCCATCTCAATCAATCAGGGACAGCTTATTTCTAGTGTTTCCTCTATGCTGACTGAGGGTATGGAGCCTTCTGAGATTCAAAATGGACTTAATTCTATGGCTGAATTTATCCAGACACCATCACTGGAATTTCTGTTTTTAGGAACTGATCTTGTATTCCAGCTGCTCACCTTCCTTGGCGTTGCTGTTTTAATTGGCATTTTCCTAAATCGCAAGGCAAAGACAAGTATGTTCAAGGCTGTCTGCGTTCAGCTAATTTTCGGAATCTTCTTTGCAGTACGTGCAACCGGAGTCATCAAAAGCGTTGCTGTCTGCGAGATTATCTACATTGTTATTGCTGCACTCTCCCTTGCTGCTGCATGGACAGAATTAAAAACCTATATGCCAGATGATCTTGAAAAATTCCTTGGCAAGCCAGATCCAACCAGAAAAAATGGTGGTCCAAAGAATCAGCCACCGCACAAGATGCCTAAAATTGTTATGCCAAAGGATTAATTAATCTATCAAAAAATGCTGTGTACATAAAAACGTACACAGCATTTTTTATTATCGCTTAACTTCTTCAAATACAGTAACTTGATATGGCACCTCTGACAGCTGCACTAAATAAAACAAAACAGCACTTAGCATCATACCGCACACAGCATCTACTACAGAATGCTGATCTATCACAACAGTGGAAATACAAATAAAGGTTCCTAGTACTAGCATAGTTGCTTTAAGCTTTCGATACTTCTTTAGCTTTTCTGAATTGAAAAGGACGAACAAAATGCCGATTGTGCTAGAAACATGGATACTAGGACAAACATTTGCCGGCGTATCAGCGCTTCTTAATTGGTTAACAATCATGCAGCAAATATTCTTATCTTCAAGCGGCTGTCGAAGAGAAAGACCATTTGGAAATAGATAATAAATCAGAAGGCAGATTGACATTCCGCCGTAAATAACTTTACAGCATTTAATATAATCTTCCTTACTTTTTCTAAGAAAAAACAGCACCATTCCCGGCACAAACAAAAACCATACAACATACGGGATGACAAACCATTCATTAAATGGAATCATATCATCTAACGCACAGTGAATCACATACCTCGGCTCGCAAAATTGCTCTAGCAAAGAGAAAATCGGAAAATAAATACACATATATCCAATTGATATCATCAATGGATATTTTTGAAAAAATATATAGGCGCGTTCATACAGTTTTTTCATTCAGACACCTCTCTGACATCCATTTAATGTCTCTTTTGATTACAGCCACTCGTAGTCCCCGCCTGTAATTGCAAGGCTGAGCAGTCGATCCATTTTCTCCACATTTTCGCCCTCAACGATTTCCTGAAGCTCTGCCGTGTCTGTCAATTCTTCCATTGACTCATCTGGTCCAATCTCCATATCTGCATCCTGCTCACAATATGGGCATGGGATTTTTTTCATTGTCTGCAGCGACAAGAAACGACTCTTACAGCTCTTGCACTCATAAAAACCGCACTTTGTCGTGCCGTCTGGTACATAATACATAATGGCACCTCTTATCTTTTATTTTTCTTAGTTTCGTTCACGACTGTATTTTTTTTAACTCAAAAAATCATCTCGCAAACCGTAACTTCGTATGGAAAATCGAATCAGAGGTTTGCTCCATTCTCCTTCACGACATCTGCATACCAGTATGCAGAATCCTTCCATATACGCTTTTGCGTCTCAAAATCCACATAGACCAGTCCAAAACGCTCTGCATAGCCTTTGTTCCACTCGAAATTGTCCAGAAGTGTCCACTCAAAATAGCCTCTTAAATCTATCTCAGATGCAGCTCGCTTTACCTGCTTTAGATAGCGTGCCAGAAAATCGATTCGATTTGGATCGTGTACCTTGCCATCAAGTGAGATGCAGTCATGACATGCCATGCCGTTCTCAGTCAAATACATTGGCATATGATAGCGCTCGTCTAAGTATTTTAATCCCCAGTAGATGCACTCTGGTGTTACTGGCCATCCTACTGCTGTCTTTGGTGCGCCAAGCGGGCGTGTTACCTCCTGTGGCTTTCCATCAGGTCCCATACGAAAACACCTGCCATTATATATATTCTGTCCGTAAATGTCAAGCGGCTCAGAAATAAGCTTCATATCAGCATCTGTAATCTTTGGAAGATACGGCTCATAAAGTCGAAGCCCCTCCTCTGGATAGTGTCCAAGAAGCACCGGATCGGACCACCAAGCGACATTCCAAGTCCAGTTATCTGACGGCTGAAGTGACATCGAAAACATCATCTGTCTGGCCGCCTCTATATCCTCTGGCTTTTCAGTCTCTGGATAACACATGCCGCAGGTTGGTGCAAATCCCACCTCAATTGGCTGCTTTGCATAAGCGCGAAGCATTTGAACAGCGCGTCCATGGGCGCGAAGGGCATTGTGTGCCATCTCGAAGGTATCGCGAAGCGGAGCCTTTACGCCCGGTGCATGCTCACCGCGAAGATATCCAAGTCCTACAAAGCACTGAGGCTCGTTTAGTGTAAAGAAATATTTGACACGGTCGCTGAAACGTTCAGCAATCAGCTTTGCATACTCGCCAAACCACTCTGCAATATCGCGGTTTAACCAACCGCCCTTTTTGTAGAGTTCATATGGAAGCTCCCAGTGATACATCGTGATGAACGGCTCAACACCATTTGCAAGAAGCTCGTCAATTAAGTCGCTGTAAAATTTGACACCTGTCTCATTGACCCGTCCGGTTCCCTCCGGCAAAAGACGTGACCAATCCATTGAAAAACGATAGGCTTTTAGGCCCATCTTTTTCATGATTGCGACATCCTCCTTAAAGCGATGAATATGGTCACAGGCGATATCACCTGTCTGATTTTCGTAGATATGACCAGGCTCGCGCTCATAGATATTCCAGATATGGTCGCCCTTACCATCATTTGTATCGCGTCCCTCAATCTGATAAGCACTTGCCGCTGTTCCCCACAAAAAGTTCTTTGGAAACTCCATATGATCACACTTCCCTTCTTTGTTTTTTTCGAATTGCTAGGTTCTTAGACGACCAAGCAATTCGTCGACATCAATTTCGTTTTAAGCTTCGTATCCTTCAATTCCAAGAGCTCGAATATGTTGGCACAGCTCTTTTGCCATCTCCTCTGCCTCTGGAATACGAAGATGTCCCGGTGTTGCCTTTCCATTTCTCTGGAAGACACAATGAGAAACCTTTTTGTCGCCAAGATCCTGAACTGCCTGACTGATGGACATATCCCATCCGATATCATGCTGCAACAGTGTTGTACAGCAGACAATCCATGCATCTGGATAGGTTTCTCTTAACTTTGCCAAAAACTGTCTATAATGCGTTCTCCAGTTCTTAGCCTTCTCACCTTCATAATCAGTTTTCATATAGTCATCTGGATGTGAATCATTCTGACCAATGGCTACTATAACAATATCTGGCGTATACTTTGAAAAATCCCACTCTTTCACAGTGCCGTAGTCAGGATTATAGCGCATCTTATTCCAAACTTGTTCCATACCAATATAGTCTGGCTCATGATACCAGCCTGTATTATCAAGAAGAGCTACACCGCCCTGAGCGATGTCATGCAGCTGTGCATCAAGTTTTCGTGCTGCAATCCATGCATAGGAATACCAGCTGTTTGAATACTCTCCGTTATGTTCCGGATCTGCTTTTGCGACATAGTCAATTGCCTCTGATACTTCTCCTGCTGAAACAGAATCGCCATACACTTCTATGCGCCGCGGCGGCAATGGCGATGCCTCAAGAAGCTCACATTCATCATCAGTGTTACAATTAATTTCAAAGCCAAGAATCATCAGCTCATGGCAGGCATCCTGACGCTTAAAGATCGTCACCTCATGAATGTTGTCTTGTGTTGTTTGCAAAGGAATTTCTATCATTGCATCACCTTCCTCTGGAAGCAGAAGTTTTGTCTGTGAATCACCTTCGACAACGCCAAGATAGTTATTCCAGTAATTATGCTTATTGCGCACATGAATAGATAACTGTGTACCCTTGAATTTTATTTTTACAAATGTTCCCGGATATGTCCATACTATAGCAAAAGGATCGCTCACGTCGATCCTTCCACTATATATGAGACTGCTGTTATTAGGCAGTATCTTCATATTTTATTTTCCTCACATCACACACTGCAGACTAGCAGCCTAAAGCCAGTCTGCAGCAATCTTGTTTTTTTACACGGTTTAATTATGCATTTTTAATTGCTTCCATCAGCTCATCAAGCTTCTTTGCAGAATCCTCAAGGCTAGTGCCCTTAATACCTGCATAGAACTTAATCTTTGGCTCTGTTCCAGACGGACGAACACAGAACCATGCATCATTCTCAAGCTCGAAGTAAAGTACATTTGACTTTGGCAATCCTGTAGGTACAGTCTCGCCAGTTGCAAGATCGGTGATGACATCGTTCTTGTAATCACGCAGGCGCAGTACCTTATATGCACCAACCTGCTTTGGTGTGTTCTTGCGGTATGCGTCCATCATATCCTGCATCTTCTTTGCGCCATCTGCACCCTTGAAGGTCATGGTGAACAGATCTTCCTTGTAGTAACCATACTTGTTGTAGATGTTTAACATCTGATCCCAAAGTGTGATGCCCTGAGTCTTGTAGTAAGCAGCAGCCTCGCAAAGTGCCATAACTGCAACAACAGCATCCTTATCTCTTGCATGTGTTCCAACAAGGCAACCATAGCTCTCCTCGAAACCAAATACATACTCGTTGCTTCCGCTCTGCTCAAAGAACTTGATCTGCTCACCGATATACTTAAATCCGGTCAGGCACTCGATAAACTTCATTCCGTATTCCTTTGCAACAGCCTGAGCCATGTTGGAAGATACGATTGTGGTAACAAGTGCACCGTTTTCTGGCAGAATGCCAAGTGCCTTCTTCTGAGACATCTCATACTCACAGATTAACATACCAGACATATTTCCGGTAAATACCTTGTATTCGCCGGTCTTAGTATCCTTTGCATAGACACCGAGGCGGTCTGCATCTGGGTCAGTTGCCAGAACAAGGTCAGCGTCAATCTTCTTTGCCAAATCAAGTGCCAAAGCAAATGCCTTCTTATCTTCTGGGTTTGGATAGGATACTGTTGGGAAATTGCCATCTGGAAGCTCCTGCTCTGGAACAACAGTTACCTGCTCAAAGCCAAGCTCCTTTAATACGCGGCGTACCGGCACATTTCCAGTTCCATGAAGTGGAGTATAAACGATCTTTAAGGAAGATGCCATCTGTTTGATTGCCTCTGGATGAAGAACAAGCTTCTTTAATGCTTCCATGTACTTGTCATCAATCTCTTTTCCGATTACCTCATAGAGTCCTGCAGCCTTTGCTTCCTCTGTAGTCATCTTCTTGATCTCTGCATAATCCTTAATTGCATTTACTTCGCCAATGATCTGTGCATCCTTAGGAGCTGTGATCTGTGCGCCATCCTCCCAGTATACCTTGTATCCATTATATTCCGGTGGATTGTGGCTGGCTGTTACAACGATACCTGCTGTGCATCCAAGTGTACGAAGTGCAAAGGACAGCTCTGGTGTTGGACGCAGACTATCAAAAATATATGCCTTAATTCCATTTGCAGCTAATACGCATGCAGCGGTATCCGCAAACTCAGGAGACATACGGCGAGAATCAAATGCAATTGCAACGCCCTTTGCTGCAGCACCCTGCTTGTTGATAAAGTTTGCAAGACCCTGTGTAGCCTTTCCTACAGTGTAGAAGTTCATACGATTTGTACCTGCACCGATTACACCGCGCAGACCACCTGTACCAAACTCCAGCTCTCTATAAAAACGATCAAAGATCTCATCCTCATTGCCCTCAAGTGACTTTAACTCTGACTTTGTGGCATCATCAAAGATTGGGGATGTACACCAGTACTCATAATTTTTCTTAACATTCTCGTCCATGTTTTTCTTGTCCTTTCTAAATTAACTTCTCGAATGCGCTGTGGCTCAGCACAGTCTTCGTCACAAGTTTACATGTCGTTCATGAAACAATCAGCGATACCAGATAGAACGGCCGCACGATATCCTTTGCGTCTGTTATTGTGATCTCAATCCTATGAACCTTCTTTTCTGCATGATGCAGAAGTGGTTCTAAATAAAGGCAGTCACCCCAGTCCTCTGTGAAATTTCCATCCAAAATCACCGCATGTGCCTCATCGCCGTCAATTACTGCCTTGGCCTTTGGTACCGGCTGCTGTACCGATTTACGGTACTGAACAGCCAGACAGCTGCATTCGATCTCAAAACTAATTTTATCATTTGTATGCGCTGCTGTCCATCCATTTTTAAAAATATCAAGCATTCCTTTTTTCTCAATTGGATCAACCAAAAAGCCATCCAGAATAGCTTCGTTATCCTGAATCTGAATCAAGCGGCTATATTCGTAAGCATTTTCTGTGAGTGGTGCTGGAAGCAAGATTGATTCCTCTGTCTTCGTGCTTTTGCCCGCAATCGTTTCTTCTTCCACCTCTGCCTTTATGGAATCAAGAAGCTTGCAGATTTCATCTGCAACGAGACGGTGTCCCTTATCGTTTGGATGCAAATTATCAGGCGTGATATCAGCACGCACGATCTTACCGCTTTCCACATCAGGATAAACGGTGTCTTTAATGCTGACATGCGGGATACCATAGTGATCTGCAATGCGGTTATGATAATCCTGAGCATTCTTTCCAGTATCATAGAACACATTGTTTAGCACAACTACTGCAGGAGCAGACGGTGCCGCAAGCAGACGACGAAGCGTTCCCTCATAAGTCTCCTCAAAAAACTCATTTGCATCATCATTAACAGAAAAGTCAACCGTCACAATATCAGGACGATAGCATAGTACATCCTTCCATGCGCGTGCACCGCCGTAATGAGAAGTTGTACCGCCAATTCCGCCATTTACAAAGGAAAATGCCGCGTTTGGAAATGATTTTTTCCACCACTCATAGACTAGATACGCATAGCAAGTCTTTGGTGTTGACGATAGACTTCCCTGCGTGATAGAACCACCTAAAAAACCGATTACAAGAGATTCACCGTTTGCAGCTCGCTTCATCAGATTTTTTAATCGTGTCATATTGTCCATATCCTAATTTTTTCCTTCTTTACTCTTCTTCTTTGCACTTATTGAT
The DNA here is from genome assembly GCF_020687335.1 of Anthropogastromicrobium aceti. Lineage (NCBI taxonomy): Bacteria > Bacillati > Bacillota > Clostridia > Lachnospirales > Lachnospiraceae > Anthropogastromicrobium > Anthropogastromicrobium aceti. Next base: position 57,238 of record NZ_JAJEQN010000007.1, on the reverse strand, counting down.
GTATTCTAAGTTTTTTCTGATCAAATCACATCTCTGCTGTACGCAAAGAACGCTTCTGCCTGGATCGGCTGGAGTTGAGAATACATAATCTACAAGTTTATCTACTGTTGTAGATGCCACATGAAGTCTTGTATCACTTGCTGCATAATAAATATACACATTTCCATCTTTCTCAATCGCACCGTTTGTGAATACAACGTTTGATACATCGCCGACTCTCTCCCAATCTCTTGGTCCTATTAACATGCCGGATGGCTCTGCGATTACCTTAGATGGATCGTCAAGTGCAGTTGCAAAAGCATAGATCACATAACGAAGACCTGCTGCTGTATTTCTTACACCATGTGCGATATGAATCCATCCGCGGTCTGTCTTTATCGGAACAGCACCCGCACCATTCTTTGCCTCAGTGATTGTATGATACTTTCTCTTGCTAGTGATAATCTCCTCATCAATAACAGCGTGCTCAATGTCCTCGCAAAGACCAAATCCGATTCCGCCGCCGCTTCCAGTATCAATGAAATCATCCATTGGACGGGTATAGAATGCATACTTGCCATGAATAAACTCTGGATGAAGCACAACATTTCTCTGCTGAGGAGAATGAAGTGTTTTTAAATTGTCCAAACGTTCCCAATGCTTTAAATCCTTTGTGCGCACGATTCCTGCTGCTGCAACTGCTGCTGAAAGGTCACTTGATTTTGTATCTTTGCTCTCAGAACAAAATACGCCATAGATCCAGCCGTCTGCATGCTTTGTCAGACGCATATCATAAACATTTGTCTCTTCCGGACAGATATCATCAAGCAGCACCGGATAATCCCAAAAACGAAAACCGTCTACTGGTGAATCACTCTCTGCTATGCCAAAGAAGGACTTTCTGTCATTTCCCTCAACACGGGCAATTAAATAATATTTTCCGTTTAACTCAATAGCACCAGAGTTAAACACGGCATTCACGCCAAGGCGCTCCATGAAATATGGATTTGTCTCTGGGTTTACATCATATCTCCACTCAACCGGGATATGCTCTCTTGTCAAAACTGGATCAGTATAACGATCATAAATACCATTATAAAAATCTGACTTCTGGTTCTTCTTTGCAATCAGCTTCTCTACTTTTGCTTTTTCCACATAATACTGCTCATGAAGCTTCATTGTATTATCTCCTCCTGTCTTCTTCATTGCGCTTAAAGCCTATTAATCATTTCAAAACACATACGTCCATTGTGATACGGACATTTCCACGGCTCTACGATTGGCTTTTTATCTGACGGTTGCTTATTTTCATCAAGATCCCAGAACCACTCAGAACCAGGGCGCTTATCAACCATGTACGTTTGAATATATTCCCAGATATCCTGTACAGCCTTAAAGTACTCTGTCTTTTCTGGATGCTTCTGATAATAATTCATAAAACCAAGAACAGATTCTGCCTGAACCCACCATACACGCGTTGTGTTATCTACACCTCTCTCACATTCGTTGATTACAGAATGATCTTTATAAGCAATTTTGTAAATCTGCTCTGCTAGTGTATCTGTAATCGGTGAGAGCTTTTCTGTCACAACCGGATCATTCAAAATCTCCAGTCCTCTGTCAATCAGCCATGATGTCTCTATATCATGACCATATGAATACAGATCAATCAGTGTATTCCAGTCCTTGTCAAAGAACACTTCCTGACGCTTCTTATCTGGATTATATACCTTTTTCGCAAAAATGTCTAACATCCAACGAAGATTTTCTCCTACCCTCTTATCCTTTGTCACACGATACAGCTCCGTATAGCCTTCAAATACATGAAGCAGCGTATTCATTGTTTTCTCTGCCATGACGCCGTTTTCTGAGAGCTTTTCGTTGCTTACTGGCTGGAAATTGCGGTCAAATGCTTCTAAATATCCCTTATCATCCTTGCAGTGTGCCTCAATCACATCATAAATGCTAAATGCAATATCGAGCGCCTCTGTATCACCTGATGCATCATAATAGGAAGAAAGTGCATAAATCGCAAATGCCTGATTATATGTATGCTTCATATCTTCCTCAGGCTTTCCATCAAATGTAACAGACCAATAAACACCGCCATATGTCTTATCAAGACATGCCTCTTTTAAAAATTCATATGCATGCTTTGCATAAGAAAGAAGCTCTGGACGCTTTTGGTTCAAATACGCATTTGCAAAAAACCAAAGAATACGATTATTTAAAATGCATCCCTTGACAGCCTTTTTGTCCACGTTCAGATCTATATCCATGTAGCCATAAAATCCGCCGTACTCATCATCTTTCAAACTTTCCCAAAACGGCAGGATGACTTTATCGAGATGATCCTGTATCTGCTGTTTCATTTTATTTATTTCCTGCATGACACGCTGCCTCCTGTTTGCCTTTTATCTTCTTCCGATCTCAGTGTCAGACTCTGTTAAATGACTGTGTGTCTTAATATAATCTACAATCTCATCAACTGTTGTGAAGGCAAGTCCTACATAGCTGTCTGCACATCCATAGTAAACAGCAATCTTACCAGAAACACTGTCATGGATCGTTGCACATGGGAATGTTACATTCGGAACAAATCCTCTCTCCTCATACCACTCTTCTGGTGTCAAAAGGAAGTTCTCACAGCGATACTTTACGATAGACGGATTGTCAATATCGAGGATTGCGCCGCCGATGCTGTACACATAGCCATTGCATGTACCAGAAACACCATGATAGAATAACAACCATCCTTCAGATGTTTCAATCGGAGCTGCTCCCCCGCCAATCTTTACACTTTCCCACCATTCACTGCTGCGTCCCATAACATGACGATGCTTACCCCAGTAAACCATATCTGGACTCTCTGAAAGGAAGATATCACCGAATGGTGTATGTCCGCTGTCACTTGGTCTTGAGAGCATAATGAAGTTTCCATTAACCTTTCTTGGGAAGAGAACAGCATTGCGGTTAAATGGAATAAATGGATTTTCCAGACGAACAAATGTCTTAAAATCAGTTGTCTTTGCCATTCCAATAGAAGCTCCGTAGAAATCCTGACACCAAATGATATAATATGTATCCTCAACCTTTACAAGACGAGGATCGTATGCATAGAGCGGCATGAACGGATTTCCATCCTCATCTACAAATGGAATTTTATTTGAATCAAACTCCCAGTGAATTGCATCCTTGCTTCTGCCTAAATAAATATATGGGATACCATTTGTCTGCTCACCACGGAATACACCTATAAATCCATCCTCATATGGCATTACTGCACTGTTGAATATTCTTGCAACTCCCTCGATTGGATTTCTTCCAATAATCGGATTTTCACTATATCTCCAAATCGGAGCCCCTTTTAACCCTTCTGGCTTCTCCTGCCATGGTACATTCTTTACTTCTGGACTAATCATTTTAACTTTGCTCATATTTTCCTCATTTCTGTGCACGGCAAAAGCCGCGCGCCTTATATATTTATTTCTAATTAACCCTTTACTGAACCTGCAGCAAGTCCGCCGTAAATCTGCTTCTGACACAGAATAAAGATAATCAATGCTGGAAGAAGCGTGATGATAACGCCTGCGCAGATGTAGTTATACTGATTTCCAAGAGGACCCGTAAATTTGTAAAGTGAAGTTGCAACTGTTACAAGACGTGACTTATCCTGCAGATATAAATTTGCCATGTAATATTCATTATAAGTACCAACGCCCTTTAAGATCATAACAGTAACAATTGCCGGCTTTAATAGTGGAAGTAAAATCTTGAAGAATACACCAAAATATGTACATCCATCCATGATAGCTGATTCATCCAGTGAATTTGGAAGATTCTCAAAGAACTGGATAAAGATTGTTACGGAAATAATATCAGTTCCGCAAAGAAGAATGATATAACCTGGTATGGAATTGATCAAATGCATGTTGTACATGATCTTGTAAACAGTAACCTGCATTGCAATACCAGGAAGAAGGCTGGCAAACAAGAACAGATTTTTAATTATGCCTCTGCCTGGGAAGGTGAAACGATTTAAGATGTAGGCAAGCATGGCACCAAACATGATTGAGAAGAACAATACAACAACAAGAATGATCAAGCTGTTTAGGAATGCCACTCCCATGTTTGCCTTTTGAAATGCTTCTGTAAAGTTTTTAAAATAAAATTTTCCTGGGAGCGTCATAACATTAGTTGACGCATATTCCTCCGGTGTCTTAAAGGCGGTGATCACACAGCTGGCAACCGGCAGCACGGCAATAAAACCTGCCAGAATCAGCGAAAAATATTTAATAAACATCCACAGATATTTCGCAATACGATTTTTTGCAGTCATGTCAATTCCTCCTTATTTGATACCCTGTTTTCTAAGCTGTTTTTGTATTTTACGATTTCTTCTCTCTTCTCTCGCCTCTTCATCAATCAGCTTCATTATTACCTGCTGGAAGATCGTTACAATAAAGATCAGACCCATCAATACAACTGCCATAGCTGCTGCCAGACCAATCTTGCCCTTCTCATGTGCTAAGCTGTTCATCATAACGAAATATGTTGCTGTTCCAAAGGTACCGCCTGTGATAACGTATGGCGGCTCGAATGCACTTAATGAACCTGAAATAGAAAGAATCATATTTAATACGATAACAGACTTAATACTTGGAAGCATGATATAGCGGAATTTAGGCCATGCATTTGCACCATCAATTGAAGCTGCCTCATAAAGACATGGATCAACAGACATCATTGCACCAAGAAAAAGTACCATATTTTGTCCCATGTAACGCCATACAGATGTTGCCGCAAGGGACGCATTGTTGATTCTTGTATCTTTTAACCAGTATGGAAGATTCTCTGGATTTAATCCGATACATGACAAAACAGTATCGAGTACGAAGCCTCTTGTGTAGAAAAATTTGAAAATAAATCCAATTGCGATACCACTAATCAGATATGGGAAGAAGATAAGTCCCTTAAATAAAGAGCTTCCTCTTACCTTGAAGCACAGAATTGTTGCAAAATACAATGCCATTGCCAGCTGAATAAATGATGCCACGATATAATATCCAGCTAGCTTTAATGAGTTAAAACAGTCATCTCTTGTAAATACATCAATATAATTTTTAAATCCCACATATGTATTGTTTTTGCTGTCGTAAGATTTCATCTTATATAAACTAAATTCAAACATTTTGGCAAACGGAACATATGAAAAAACAAGAAGCAACAGCACAGGCACAATCATAAATGATACAATTACCAGCCATTGCTGAACCTTTCTGCTTTTAAACCACTGTCCAAATGTTTTCTTTGTTTTCATACTTGTAGCGGAAGCAGCCATTGCATTTCCTCCTTCTTAAAAACGCATCCTTTTATCATATACGGCACACCTGAAAACTCAGATGTGCCGTTTGTGTAAGGTTTGCACCCTATTTTTTACTTTTTCTTTCTAAAACTAACTTTATTACTCAGCAGCTACGCCAGATCCGTATACATATGGTGCAGGAGTAATATCATACTCTTCCTGAGCATCTGTCCAAGCCTGATTCCACTCATCTGCGATCTCTTCCATAGTCTTGTCACCATTAAGCGCATGCTCAAGAACATCCTGTACATGTGTATTATCAGCATTCAAGGAAATTTCAGACTCAGTATTGATCTCACCAAACAGATCTTCCTCACCTTCTGGTGCCGGATTATCTACTACAAGCTCTACGCCATCAAATGCAGCAAGTACATCTGGGTACTCATTGCCTACACAGATCGGGATACCGCCCTGATCATATGAGAAGTTGGATTCTTCGGTCAGCCACTTTACATAGATCATGGAAGCTAACTGATTGTCATAATCAGAATGAACATTGATACCATAGCAATAGTCAGGACCTGCTGATGCATACTGCTTACCGTCTACTGTGATCGGGAATGGCATATATCCGATATCATCTGCATTATCGCCTGCCTCCTGCATCTGAACAACTGCCCAGGAACCAAGAACCATGCAGCCGATCTCGCCATTGTTGATCATACCCTTGCAGCCTTCCCAGTCTGTTGTTGTCGGGTCATCCTCAACAAGCTCCTGTGAAACTGCCTGATATAAAATGTTGTAAACTGCAAACGGACCGGTCTCATCACCATTATCTGCGAATGGATTCTCACCATGTACCATACCGTAATTCATAAAGTCAGGATCACCTGTTGCACATCCGCCGATATAAGCATCCCATGCACCCATGGTCCAGCCTGCTGCAAAGTTAGTGTACAGCGGAATTGCATCTGTGTTATCCTTAATCTTCTGCAGTGCTTCAATAAATTCGGTTGGTGTCTTTGGAAGCTCTGTAACTCCTGCTTCCTCAAATACCTTCTTATTATATACGATACCCTGTGCATTACCGGTAGAAGGAATTCCATAAACATTTCCATTATAAGCGAAATTATTTAACAGAACATAATTCTCATCAAGAGTTTTCTTATCACCATAGCTGATGAATTCATCTTCCAGCTCATTCTTCTGAAGATTTGTTGGGATACCACAGATATCGCCCCAATCATCTGTTGTCAGACGAAGCTTAATGTCCTCTGCATAATCAGTAACAGCCTCGTACTCAATCGTAATGTTTGGATAAGACTCATTGAACTTCTTGATATAATCCTGGAAAGTGGTGTCTACAATATCAGTTCTGTGTGTTAAAACCTTGATTGAAGCAGTCAGATCTGTGTAATCCTCACCAAGCTTAATGGAATCGATTGTTGGCAGCTCCTTTGCCTCATCTGCAAATGCAAAAGTTCCCATAGATGCTGTCATTGCTCCTGCTAACATAAGTGCAGTCATTTTTCTTACTCTCATAAATTTACCTCCGTTTTTTATTAAGTTAATTTAACTTAATTTTTATGATCTTATAATAGCATGTGTTTTTGCATTTTGCATCATTTAATCTTGTTTTTTATATAAGAATCTTGCAGAAATTTTCAAAAATAGCATAATGAACCTAATCAGTTTTATTTACTCATTATGAATTTTCACAAACGAAGTTTTATTTTTATTTACAGGCACAATTTTTATCATTGTTTGTCTATTGCTGTTTTATTTTATATTTTCCCTATTTTTTAGTTAATTTAATCGTTTTATTTATTATTAAATTTAATCGTTTTTTCATGTTAAAACTATTGCTTTTTTAGTAAAAAGTATTTATACTGTGATCTGGAATAAAAAATATATGATTCTTGCTAATGATCAAACAATGCTGCATTCGCATATTTTTATGAATAGTTACATTTTTGTATAGAAAGGGGTATTTTAACATGGTCAGTACTACTGCAAATTTTTTATCTAATTTTTTGTCAGGTATGACTTCTGCATCAAAAGTTTCCGTATCAGCGATGCGACGTTTAATCGAACATGCCAATCCACTCATTACCTCTCTCTTTGATCCTGAACCGCCGCTTTTTCTTCCTGCAGCGCTCTCACTCTCAGATATCCGCATTTTTGATGCTAACTTTGCACCGACTGACGGCTATTGCCTTCTCCTCATCACAGAAGGACGAGGTTTTTTAGAGTTCACCAAAAATACCGCACAGAATATAACTAAGGATGACACTGATCATAATAATTTCGACCATTATTCTTTAAAAAAATACTCTCTGTTTTTCTTTCCGCTCTCGAAGCGCTGGCGTCTATACCTAGAAAATGCACCGTGGAAGTTTTATCTATTCTTTCTCTCAGGATCATCTATTTCTTATTATAATAAACTATTCTCCGATTCAGTGAAAGAGCCTTTTGTAATTTCTGGTTCTTCTATGCTGCCTGTACAGCTTTCTCATCTGTATGATGCTCTTTCAAACTGCAAGAATGATCCACTTTGGCTAGACGAACAGCTTACCAGCCTTTTATGCTTAACTATAAAAGAGGCTCGCTGCCATGCGCAGTCGAGCCTCCCATATATGATTCCTTCTTATTTAATTTCTATTCGTAATTCGTTTCATAAAAATTTTGCCAAACCTTTTTCGCTGGCAGAATTAGAAACTCAATACGAAATCAGTCGTTTCCGTATTGCCCATGAATTTACAGCAGCTTTTGGGCAGTCACCAATTGCCTACCTAAATTGTCTTCGCCTGCAAAAAGCATGTGAGCTTTTAACGTGTAGTGATGACCGTATCGGAGAAATCAGCACAGCCGTAGGATTCGAAAACACGAATCATTTTATTAATCTGTTTCGAAGACAATACGGTATGACACCTGGTACATATAGAAAACACCACAAGCAATATATTACTTCTGAGCGTCGATCTGCTTCTGAGCTTCCTCGCGAATGGTCTCCCAACCAGCCTTCTCAAGCTCTTCATTAATGGTTTCTACCATTTCTCTAGGCTCTCTTGCGCCAGTAAACAGTTCTGAATAGTACTTCTCATATACGGCACGGCAGTTTGCAAGCTCTGTCTCGATCTCAGAGGTATCAAGGTTGAAACCGATCATAACAGATGGTTTTGCATTCTCGTTTAACTCTTTTACTTCATCCCACTGATTGAAATCAACATCATCAGTCTGAGTTACGTTGAAGAAAGTACCCTGTGTATATCCAGCCATCTTCCAATCTGTGCTCAGGCGATGTACCTTATTATCCTCGGTGTACTCGAAGTCAACGCCTTCTGCACCGTAGTAGAACCAGTCACGTACCTTAGAATCAGTATTAACAAGATTCAACAGCTCAAGTGCCTTATCTGGATGCTCACATCCTGAGTAGATACCATTGATAGAACCACGAACAGTTGTATTGGATACAACAGTATCGCCGTACTGAACTGCTGTACAGTTTTCAACACCATTGTTTGGTCCCCATGTTGTCTTTGCAGCGCCACTCCAGCCCTGTGCTGCGAAGAATGTTGCATACTTACTGGAATCATCTGCTGTCGGAGCATCTCCATTGATGATGCCTTCCTGATACATCTGGTGAATAATATCCAGCTTAGAAAGAAGTTCTTCATCATTTAATGGATTTACAACAGTCATAGTCTCATCATCATACTTTACGCCGATTGCCGGAAGACCAGAACTTAAATCATCATAAGATAAATTCAGCAGGAAGTTTGCACCGTTCTTGGACATGAAGTACGGAGATCCGCCCTCACCTTCCTTAATTGTCTTTAATGCTGTGTAAAGAGACTCAAAATCAGTTACCTTCTCAACATCGATCTCATACTTATCTGCAATATCCTGATCCCATACAAAGAACTCTGAAAGGGAGCTGTCCTTGTAGGTCGGTACGCCGTAAACTTTACCATCAATTTCTACTGCATTCCAGTAATCCTCTGGAATCATCTTATACAGCTCTGGTGCATTCTCTTCAAGCATATCTGTGATATCAAGAAGTACGCCTGTGCTTACCTCTGAGCCATAACGGTTCTGATCGGTAAACAGGATATCAAAATACTCACCTGAGTTTGTGATAACATTTCTTCTGTTATCCCAGTCGCCCCACGGTACGATTTCCATCTCTACATTCACACCGATCTTCTCTTCCAGATATGGATTAATCTGATCAAGCCACTCGTCATAGGTCTTTGGCATTCCGCCGCCAACCTGAATCCACTTTAAAGTTACCGGATCCTCTGCAGCGTTTGCACTTACCACGCCTGCCATCATTCCAGTTGTCATAGCAACGGAAAGTCCGAGTGTTAAAATCTGTCTCTTTTTCATTATTGTTTCCTCCTTAAAATTGAAATATATTAAAATATTTTTTATCTTCAACTGAAAATATTTCAGTATGATTCTCTTACATTATCCCTTTACTGCACCTACTGTAAGACCAGAAATGAAATATCTCTGGAAGAATGGATAGCAGCATGCGATTGGAATGATGATGATAATAGCCATCGCCATTCGTGCACCTTCCTTTGGCATTGAGTTCATATACTGTGCTGTACTAAGTCCAAGGGATGGATTATTTGCCATAACCTCGATATTTCTCTGTACGTGATCAAGCAATGCCTGTAAGGAATACAGATTTGTATTGCTGATGTACAAGGAAGACTGGAACCAATCATTCCAATAACCAAAGGTTAAGAACAATGCGATAGTTGCCATAAGCGGCTTTGATAACGGAAGTGCAATCTTTCCAAAAATCTGAAACTGCGTCGCACCATCAATCTGTGCCGATTCAATAACTGATTCCGGAATATTTGTCTTAAAGAAAGTCTTACATATTACAACATTAAATGAAGAAACACAAAGCGGTAAAATCAGCGACCAGATGCTGTTCTTCAAATTTAAAAGCTGTGTATTTACAACGTAAGATGAAATCATACCACCATTGAAAATCATCGGGATGAATACAACCATTGTAAAAAAGCCATTCAGCTTATAGTTGCTTCTTGAAAGCACATATCCCATCAGCATTGTCAAAATAACACCAAGTGTCGTACCAACTGCTGTAACCAAAACAGAAACACCAAGTGCTCTAAGGATCATTTCACCCTCTCTAAACAAAAACTTGTATGCATCAAGTGAATAAGATTCAGGAATAAACTGATATCCATTCATCTTAATTGACTGCTCTGAGGTGATCGAAATGATAAAGATGAACACAACCGGAATAATACAAGTCAGTGCCAGAATCACAAACAAAATATTAAAAACAACATTCGTCGACTTTTTAATTTGGTTTAAATTAGAAGAATCTGCCAAATCAAGATCTTTTTTATTTTTTGCCATTTTCGTACCTCCATCAAATAATCGCACTATCTTCATCGAACTTCTTAACAATTGCATTGGCAAGAATGATGGTGATACAACATGCAACAGATTGGAAGAATGCTGCAGCAGATGTCATTCCTATTGTGGAAGAGCGCAGTGCATTGTATATATATGTGTCGATGGTTGCTGTTGTCTTAAAGATCGAACCACTTGCTCCCTGTGAAAGCTGATAGAACAATCCAAAGTCAGAGTAGAAAATCTTACCAACATTCAAAATGAACATCATAATAATAACGTTCTTCAAACACGGCAGTGTAATGTGAAATACCTGCTGTCGCTTATTTGCACCATCCATAACGGCTGCTTCATAAAGAGTTGTATCAATACCAGAGATACTAGACAGATAAATAACCATATTGTATCCTGTTGATTTCCACAAATACATAAAAGTCAAAATAGCCGGCCATGCGCCTGCAGTCATGTACCACTGAATCGGCTGCTGTCCGCTGTTTCTTAACATGTTGTTAATCAAACCGTTGTTCTGATTTAAAAAGGCATCCAAAAAGTATGAAGCTACAACCCATGACATGAAGTATGGGAAAAACATCATCGTCTGATATACCTTTGACGCTCTCTTATTGCGCATCAGGCTGATCATAATTGCAAGTCCTACAGAAACGACCATACCAAGTACAATAAATACAAGATTGTATAAAATCGTATTTCGCAGAATTACGAACAAATCATTTGATTTAATTAAGAACATAAAGTTCTTAACACCGGCCCACTCACTGTGAATCAAATTGTAGATGAAGCTCTTTCCACCAATAACCTTGTAATTTTTGAATGCAATAATCAAGCCGAACATCGGCAAGAAACAAAACAAAATGTACCAGATCGTGGTAGGCAGCGCCATGATTGTTAACTCGGTGTCATTTTTCGTCCAGTGAGTTTTTTTCCTTTTTGTTGGTTTACTCAAGATTTTCTCCTCCTTTTTTCATTCTGGAACTCTTCACTTTTCTCTGTTTTTTTCAAACAGTCTGATTCAAAACCATTGTAAAACATCATTCTGAACACAAACTTTACACTAATTTAGAATTTTGTTTCCTTACCAATGGTTAACTCGTAGCTAAATGTTAACACGTTTTTTCTGTCATGTCAATAGGTTTTTTACTATTTTGCATATTATTTTTTTATATTTTTAGTAGTTATTTGTGTAGAACGTGTATACATGCACCTTGTCCTCGTTTTTCTCTCGTCAAAAAGATAGTGTTTTGTTACCTTGTTACTTAACATTTTTATGTTAACATGTTACTTTTCTTTCATTTAACATGTTAACTGTTAAATTTTACTTCAATTTGTAACTTTTCAACAACAAAAGAGCAGGTATTTTCCCATACCTGCTCTTTTTAATATTTTGCGACTATTCAAAACTTTGCAAATTGCATTCCGAATAGTTATTTATTTTTATATTAGTGCTCTTACACTCTCTCCGTCAATCAGATTTCCACTTATGATGCTAAGACGCCCCGGTCCCTTATCGAGTCCTTTAACTCTCGAGATAATGCGCTCTGCCGCCGCCTTTGCCATTTCCGGCATATCAACGCCATATGTTGTAATAGCCACATCGCATACCGGCATAAAGACAAAGTTATCATAACCAACAACTGAAACATCCTCCGGCACACGGTAGCCGTTTCCTTCTAGTTCATGAATAAGCACACTTGCTGTCTGATCACAATTGCATACAAATGCAGTTGGCATATCCTTTGGCAGCTTTGGCTCTATGATCTCCATAGTACCTGATGCGCGATCCTCAACAATCCATTCTTCACGTTCTTCAAGACCGTACTGACGCATCGCCTTTAAATATCCAAAGTACCTATCCGCAATGCTGTTACTTGATTTTACGCTTCCGACATAGGCAATCTTTTTATGACCTTTCTTAATTAGATGTCTTGTTGCTGTGTACATGCCATAGAAATTATTTGAAATGACACAATCTACATCAAACTCTGCTGCAAAAAAGTCCAGAAAAATCATCGGCATTCCAGCTTCTTTCTCAAGCATTCTTAAGTATGCTCTGCTGATCTCTCCCATTACTATAAGTCCATCAATTCTATGATCACTGACCATAACCGGCAGCACTGTATTTTTTTCTTCATCTGGCTTCAACACGCAGAATGCCAAAAGACAATTGTGTGCTGCACAGGCAATGGCAAGTTCCTGATAAAGTCTCCAATAAAACGATGATCCATTTCCCAGATAACGTTCCTGCACAAGCACGCCAATATTTACTGCCGTTTTTGCCATTATCTGCGTTCCTGGTGCATGATAGCCCATCTCAGATGCCATCTCCTTAATTTTTTCGCGAAGCTCTTCGCTGACACCACGCTGATTGGCAAGTGCATTGGAAACTGTTACTGTGCTGACACCAAGCTTTTCTGCTATATCGGACAGACGTACTGCTTTTCGTGCCATAAATATACCTCCACTCTATCCTTATATATAATTGTAGTTGTAACAACACAAATAAACCCGAATCTGTATCGCCACGTCTTTTAATTTATTTTAAGTATAGAATGCTTTAATAAATCTGTCAAGTGAATTTAATTCACATATTTTTCGCACCTTTAATTTTAAAAGTGCCTTTTCCATTTCGTTTCACATCATAGAGCATGTTGTCCGCACTTCTGCACAGCGAAACAAAATCCTCTCCTTCGCCAATAAAGGCTACTCCTCCTGCACTGGCAGACACCGTGACATGCTCACCTCCCGACATCATCAAATGAGAAATTTCTCTTTGAAATTCGTCCATATATCTATGAGCATCATCTGACACAGCATTCTTTATGTAAACAACAAACTCATCTCCTCCATAGCGGCCAAGAATACTATCCTTAGGGAAACATTTTTTCATAGTAGCTGCAAAATGCTTCAGGCACAAATCTCCATTAGCGTGACCATATTTATCATTATAATCCTTAAAGTTATCCACATCAATAAAAATAAAAATGCCTGCTATCCTCTTTAAAAGAGTTTCATCCACAGCTGCCTGAAATGCTCTGCGGTTAAAAAGCCCTGTGAGTGCATCAGTATCAGACAACCCTTTATAAATTTCCTTATCCTTCTTTTCCATAAGAAGAATTGTCAGCATATACAATATCGTAAATAACATGAGAATGCTTCCATACACAACACCCCAAGCAGAAAAATACTGTGTAATATTAGAAATTTTTTTATTTGCCAGCTGTACTATAATATACCATCCCGGCATACTCGAAATACTTCGATATGAAATAGTTGCGTCCTCGCCTCTGACATTTGCTGTAAATCTGCCTTCTTTTACCCCCATGCGCATATCAAGCATCCAATCATTGTAAGAATATCCATTGTAATAGCGAAAATATTTTTGCTGAAGAAGCAGATTATTCCATATACCTGATGTTGATTCTTTACCGCTAATACATGTAATATAATTTTCCGAATCTGCCTTTAGCAGATGAACGCTGACTTTGCCCTGTAAAAGCTCATAAGTCCCAAGCTTTTTTAAATTTTCTATCATAACAGATACATAAAGTGCATCTATTCTGTCATCATCTGGCGCCATAGCAACAACCGTCATAACCATACCACCATTCTTGCTTGACTGATATGGTTCAGAAACAAATGATTCTTCTGCTTTTTTTACCTGTTTGTCCAATCCATTCTTTTTAAGATCAGCCACCGCACAGGCACCGCCATAGATCTCACCGTCTTTCATAAAAAAACCTATATCACAAAAAACAGTCTGATCAAGATCGCGCTTCAAACGCGCTAGTATCTCCTCTGGCTTTTTCTCCTCTATATTTCGTACTGTTTTGACATTTTCCTTTGCATAGCTTTGAAGATAATCTATAGTTTCATTCATCTTTTCAGCATATAATCCACTGATTAACTCCAAATGCTCTGTATTATAATCCTTGGCAATCTTCGTTAGATGAAAATAGGCTATTACAATTACAGCAGTACACACTACTAGATATAATACGAGCATTCCTCTTCTCTTTTTTTTGCTCTTTCTTCGATCCTTCACGGTCATTCCCTCCCACTAAGATAATCCGCATCAATCAGTACCACTCCAGTATCAAAATACTTTTGTTCATACCTACTTCCACTTACAAAATCATATAAAGCAGTAAGACCAAGATACCCCATTTGATCCTGTCTCTGCATAAGTGTTCCTGCAAAATAATCCGGATTTCGAATGATCTGAACCGTAATATCTGCCATGTCAAAACCAACTAAAACAATATCTTTTCTATTTTCTTCTAAAAGCTCACTTGCTATGCCGATGGTTGATGTATTGCTACACCCAAAAATACCTTTCAGGTTTTCATGCTGATCAATAAGCTTCTTCGCATCAGACTGCGCTTTTTCTACGTTACCGCCATTTAAGTAAATGTCCTGTGCAATCTTCCATTTTGCCGGTGAATGCAAAGACCAGTATTCTAAAAAACCTGATACGCGATTTATCATCGCCTGTGATGTATCAGATGACAGCATAATACCTACTTCAAGCTCCTCTGACGGTAAATTGCCTGCTTCCTTTAATAAACCAAGCATTTCCTTTGCTGCCATCTGTCCTGCATTTACATTATCTGTCATATAGCAGGCATCAAATTCGCATTGATTAATGGAAGAATCAATCAATGCCACATATATCCCACTCTCCCTTGCTTTTTTACAGCTTTCCACAAGCTCATCCGAGGTTGCCGGTGCAAGCAAAATTCCACTCGCACCGCTTTCTATTGCTTCATCAATCAATTTAATCTGACCTTCAATATCAGTCTCATTGTCGATTCCGCCAAGATATACAGATGCATCTATTTCATTTGCCGCTTTTGATACGCCTTCTATCACCGTCTCCCAGTAGACTCCATGGTAATTCTTTAAAATTACATAAAAGCTTTTATCACTGTCAGAATCTGAAATACATGTATACTCCACTATAGAAGACTGTGCTTTTAAGCTTGTATCAACCTTCTTTTGGCATCCGATTGCTGTCAAAAAAAGGATTGTAGACACGACAATCATCAAAAAATATACTTTTTTATAATTTTCGCGCGCATTTTGTTCTGTTTTTCGAGTTTTCATTCCTTCCCCCACACGAATATAGTCTAATTGCACTATTTTTATAATGCAAAACTCTTCTTAACTATTATAGCGCACGGAGTTTTTATGTCAATTTATTTTTTTCGCTCCCTTCGTGCATACAGTCTGGAAAGCACAAAAAAAGCACCGACCCCAGAGCTCATATGTCTCCAAAACCGGTACTTGATGCGCCTCCAGGGGTTCGAACCCTGGACACCCTGATTAAGAGTCAGGTGCTCTACCAACTGAGCTAGAAGCGCGTTTTTATTTTGTATGTTGTTCTCATCAACATGTGCTTAGTATAATACAACACGCGATAAAAGTCAAGCAAATTTGACAAAATCTTACGTTTTCTTTACATATTCATTAAGTTTTACAAAACAATTGGGAAAGATTTCAGATTTCGTCAACATTTTATACAATTAGCTTCATCTGTATTCTTTCCCAATTGACATTTATTATACACCTATTTTCAATTTTTCTCAGAATCAATGGCAACTGTGCCATGTGTACGGAAATAATCCATTATAATCTCTACCATCTCTGTATTAATTTCCTTTACCAATGGGCATGTTGGATACATCGGATAGCCGCCTGCACCACTGTAACGGTAATTATTCATGCACAGTGTAAACTCATCATCAGGCTGCACTGGCTTTCCCTGGTAACACAGATTCTGAATGCGACTTCCCATCGGTGCCTCTGGGTGGATCTCCCACGTAACACCTGCAAAGTAATCATAATTATAATGCTCGACCTTCGGAGAAAGGAAGCTCTTTGCTACTACTACTTTGCCATTTTCGTCGATCTCGAAATATTCTGCGGCACGTTCCATAGCTGCTCTTAACTTCTCTCCTGTGATACGGCATACTACAAGAGTATTGGGGAATGGATATGTGGCAATTATATCTCTTGTTGTTACACAAGCATTAAAGCCCACAATATCATTTGCAAGTCCAACTATGGACAGCTGTGCCCCAGATACATCAAGCTGTATGCGATTAATCAAATCGGCAATACCACTTCCTTCTAATGCCATTTTCACCTTGTCCTCTGGGTAAAGCGGTCTGCTTAGATGACCAAGCGGCTCATCAAGCCACTCCTGTACCTTAGCCTCCACAAAACTATACTTCCCACACAATTCCTTTGCATTATCAGGGTTTGGCTGAACCTTCTTTGAATTGATGGAGGTAATTGTTGCCGGATAAGTTGCGTTTCCAGAAGAAAATGCTTCCTTCTCAAGATCAATTTCTACATAGGCATACTCTCTGCCATTTGCAAGCGGCTGAAGTGTGTAAGTGCCGTTAACCATTCTTCCTGCCACCGGCATGTGCTGATGACCTGTTAATAGTACATCAAAGCCAAGTTCAGTACAGATTTTGTAACCGATATTCTCAGTCGTCTCTGACAAACGTTTTCCAGTCTCTAAATCACTCTCAAAGCCGCCATGATAAATACATATCGTCAGATCAACCTTGCCCTGTAAATCTTCCAGCGCCTTTTTTGCAGCCTCAAACGGATCAACCACCTGAATGCCAACGAGATTTTCTTTTTTCTCCCACACATTGATATAATCAGTTACGATACCGACTAGTCCGACCTTCACACCGTTTTTCATCGTGTGAATCATATGCGGATAAAGAATATTTCCCTCGCTGTCAAGCACATTCTCACATACACAAGTACCTTTATGGTTATTGCGGTAAATAGCCTGATATTCCTGACCATAGTTAAAATCATGATTTCCAAGCGTATAGAAATCATATCCACAGTCATTTGCCATCTGTGCAATATATTCGCAGCTTCCAAGAATATTTCTGCTGTAGTAGGCATATGCAGAGCCCTGAAGCATATCGCCTCCATCAATCACAAGTGTATCGTCATCCTTTTTGTATTCAGACGCACACGCAAACAGACCCATCGGTTTTACCTCTCGGTCACCATATGATGTCGGATAGAAATATCCGTGTACATCTGACGTATAATAGATTTTTACTTTTCTTTTTTCCATTATTTAACCTAGTCCTTTTGATATCCAAGTGCCGCGCAGCGCACAGAACCTATGGATATGTAATTATTGAGAAGCGCACTGATATCAGTACCTTCCTCTGCCTTTTCTGTCATTACACCCTTTGAGCGAAGTGAGAAACTTCCGTCTGCATGATTTGTACGAACATAGTCGTCCTGATAAAACTGGTGCTTTGCAGGGATACGATCACGCAAAATCCCCTTACACTCTGAAAGTTCACAGCCTGGAAAGTTCACATTCCAAATGCGATCCATTGAAAGATTTTCATCAAGAAGCTCTTTTACAATCGAAATAAGATATGCGTCTGCAGTCTCCCAGCTTGTATCATTTTTGTTAGAAAAAGCAAATGAACGGATGCCATTTGCAAGCGCCTCCATTGCTGCACCAACAGTTCCTGAGTAAAGAATGTCAATTCCAGTGTTATAACCACTGTTAATTCCTGAAAATACAACGTCTGGCTTTTCTGGCATCAAAAACTCAAGCGCTACCTTTACACAATCTGCCGGAGTTCCGCCCACACTATAGGCACGCACGCCATCTACATCATAGCATTCAGGTGTCACTTCAATATCTTCAAATAAGGTAATTCTCTGTGACATCGCGCTGCACTGGCTCTTTGGTGCCACAACCCACACCTCGCCAAGCTGCATAGAAAGTTCAGCCAGCTTTCGTATACCAGGAGCTTTTATTCCATCATCATTTACAATTAAAATTCTCATTTGATGTCGCTCCTATTTTAATTCTTCTTTAAGATCATCTCGCCATTTTCAAAACCAAAGCACTCACCATACTCTGGCAGGATACGCTTATCTGCATGTGCGGTGTTTACCTGCTCCGGACGGAAGCTGTGAAGCGGAACGAGAATATGCGGTGCAATGGTATCCAGCATAGTTCTTAAATAGTATGGTCTGGAATGACCTCCGATTCCAATATTCATGTATGGAATGTTCATATGATCTAAAATACGGTGCATCTTTCCAAAAGAAGGATCATAATCGCCAAGCGGCGCACCATCCATATGAATGTAAAGTGTAATTACAGAACTTAAATCCATCAGCTCATAAAAGTTTACGTAGTCCTGCTGTAAAATATATTTTGACGGATTAGAAAGAAATTCCTCTCTTGTGATAATACTCCAGCCACGCTCCTCTGCCTTCTTAGCATCAGCACCAACGCTGTTTTCATACATCAAAATCTCATCCTCTGGATAGAATGTCTGCACATAATCTGCCTGAACACCGTCCATGACAAGCTTTCTTCCAGTCTTTTGTGCTGTCATGATCAAATGATGAAGACGCTCTACATTTCTATTATATGGGTTAACAATAATAAGTCCCTTCTGCTCTGTGGACTCCTTACATATCGTATCTTGTAACCACTCCTCGCTTCTTTCTGGTTCTTCTGGCTTAGTAAGAGAAAGTATATCCACATCGTCAAAGCTTACTGTAACACCCTCGGTAATAAGCACATCCACGCCCTTCATTTTCTGTCCAAATGCTTTTGTAATCTCTGGATGGAAGCCATGGAAACGATAATCTCCTGTATAGCAAATCGTTCCTCCCGGTGTCGTAATTCGATATCCGCATGCACCGACCACGTCATGATCTATTGCCTCTACTTCAACTGTAATATCACCTACGGTAAAGCTTTCACCATATGGGATGCCGATGCAGTTTTTATGGCCCTTTACCTGAATATCACTGCAAGCCTCAAGTCTACGATATAGCTTTAAAGAATCCTCACTCATATAAACTGGAAGATTCTGATAAAGCATTCCAAGACCTCCCATATGGTCGATATGCATATGAGAAATCACAAAAAAGTTTTTCTTCTTGTCGTTTTCAAAGCTGACAAGGCCTAATGTTTTTGCCGTCTCTTCATCATAAATGCCATCCTGTGAAGCTAACACTCCAAGACGTGCATAATCTGCCGCGCACTCATTATAGCGCACTGCAATCTTATCATCCATGCGATCCATTACTGCAAATCCGAAATCAAACATGCATCTTGCCTCATCTGTTTCAACTACAACAAACGTGCCGCCGATTTCTCTTAATCCATTATAAAATGTTAATGTTGTCATAAAATTTCCTTTCCTTAAAAGATGAAAAAGGAGCTGCCATTAACTGACAGCCCCCGTATGTTCCTACTTTTAACTTATTCAGCTACGGAAGAAGGCTCCTCTTCTGCAGCAACACCGTCAACGCCTAACTTATCGTTGAGCTCAGTTACAAGATTCTCAAGAACTTCTTCTGGTTCAAGCTCGTCCAGAATAGAATCCTCTAAAACAGTGCTTACAGTATTCATTACATCATAGCTGCCATCAAATACTGGCTGAGCGAAGAAGTATGGAGACTGCTCGTATGCAGACTTATAGTTGTTGGTCTTATCCTCGTCCATGAACTTCTTAAATTCATCTGTCTCATATGCAGACTTTCTTACTGGCAGATATCCTGTCTCTTCAGACCACTGGATAGTGGAATCAACGCTTGTTAGATACTTCATGTATTCCCATGCAGCATTCTGCTTGTTTTCATCGGTGCTGAACATATAAATGTTAGTACCTGCCTGATTAACGGCCTTTTCCTTGTTGCCCGGAACAGGTGCTACGCCAAGCTCCCATCCATCTGCAGTAATGTAAGAAACACCAGTACAAGAACCGATGTAACCGCCGATCATCTGGTTGGAGATAACATTGGAGAAGTAGCTGTCCTCACCTACAAGACGTGCATATCCGCTGTTGTAAAGGTTCATGATATAAGAAACTGTCTCAAGACCTGCCTCATTATCAAACAGAGCGCCGTCCTCACTTACGTACTCACAGTCATTCTGATGCAGAGATGCCTCTAAGAAGCCTGAAAGATCATCTACACCAAGAATTTCAATATCCTTTGCTTCCTTTAACTTCTTTCCTGCCTCAGTCAGCTCATCCCATGTGGTCGGTACATCAATGCCAACCTCATCAAACAGAGTCTTATTGTAGAAGTAAACGTAAGTACTCTTGTTGAATGGTACACATGCAACAAAGCCATATACTTCGCACTCATCCTTGTAGCTGTCGATCAGATCATCATAATCGAAATCCTCATCGGTAACGAAATCATCCAGCGGAACGATCTTATCAGTATAAGCAGTTACCCAGTTGTTATAGCCCTGTGACAGATCCGGCAAAGTATCTGCAGCTGCGTTTGCTGTCAGTTTTGTGCTTAGGTCACTGTAGTTACCCTGATTTACAAGTGTAACTGTGATACCGTACTCATTCTCCTCATTGAACTTATCAGTAAGAGCTGTCAGAGATTCTTCCTGCTTACCGTTCATTGCGTGCCAGAATGTGATCTCACATGGCTCAATGGTCTTTGCCTCGTCTGCAAATGTCGGAACAGCCATTGCACCAACCATAGACATTGACATTAAAACTGCACTTACTTTTCTTAACTTCATGAATTTCTCCTTTCTTTTGCCCGTCTCGGGCATGGGGACTAAATAGTACTTTTGTACTCTCTATAGAATCCGGATTTCCGGTTTCTAACATAATAATCACAGCAAGTTATCCCTTAATACCACTCTGTGTAACACCCTCGATGACGTACTTTCGAAGAATCAGATAAACGACAACAATCGGAAGTACCAAAATACAAGACGCTGCCATTATAAGCTCATATGACGAACCGTTCTCTGTCTGAAACTGCATCAGTCCATAGGAAAGAACACGCATCTCCTTGCTGTTTGTAACAAGTAACGGCCACATAAAAGAGTTCCAGCATCCGATTGCATTTAAGATACATACCGTGGTAATCGGACTCTTATTAATCGGAATCATGATCTTGATCAAATACTTAAAATCATTACACTTATCAACCTTTGCCGCCAGATAAAGTGCATCTGGTACCTGTGAAAAGAACTGTGTCAGCAGGTAAATATAGAATACACTCGCTAAATACGGAACGATCATTGCCTGATAAGTATTGATCCATTTTAACTTCGTGATGGTAATGAAGTTTGTAATAATTAACATTTCTCCAGGAATCATAAGTGTAGCTAACATTAACGAAAGCATAATCTTCTTTCCAGGAAAATTCAAACGTGCAAATGCATAAGCAGCAAGTACAGTAGTCACAAGCACTCCTGCTGTAGAAATGATAGTAACGACCAAAGTGTTAAAAATATAGCGTGGAAATGGAGCAGACTTCCAAGCCTCAGCAAAGTTTGAAAACTGAGGTACCTTCGGGAAGAGGGAAGGCGGAATGGCCGTGATCTCCGCTGATGTCTTTAGTGATGACAAAATCATCCACAAAAACGGAAGAAGCGTAAAGATTGCACCTGCAATCAATATGGCATATTTCAACACCTCTGCAACAACATTTACAATTTTTCTTTTATTCATCTTTTCTCTTATCCATCCTTTCTTCCTGTCAGCTTCCTCTGAACGAAGGTAAGGACTAGGATAATTCCAAATAAAACAACTGCTGATGCAGATGCTTCACCGTATTCATACTGATTGTAAAACTTATCGTACAAATAGTAAACAACGGTAATCGCACTGTTTGCCGGACCTGCCTTTGATGCAAACAAAGAATACACTTCATTATAAACCTTAAATGCATTTATCATACCCATTACAAGCGCGTATGATACCATAGGCATAATACCAGGAAGTGTGATCTTTGTAAAGACTCTCCACTTCGGCGTTGAGTCAACCTTTGCAGCATTATACAAATCAGGTGAAATGGTCTGAAGTCCTGCTAAAAAGATTAAAATATCAAATGCCATGCTCTTCCAGATACTAAAAATAATAAGTGCCGGAAGCGCATACTGCTTCTTGTTCAGCCACGGAATTGCTTTGATGCCAAACCATGAAAGGATCTGATTTAACAGACCATAATGCTCGTTAAATATCCATCTCCAAACAATACCAATTGCAATAACACTTGTAACATATGGCAAAAAGTAAAGTGTCTGGAAAAATCCCTGAAACTTGATCTTACTATTTAATAAAACAGCGATCAAAAGAGATAATGCAATAGAACACGGAACTACAAATGCAACATAAATTCCAGTATTAGTCAATGCCTTAATGAAGTATTTATCCTTGAAAATACTTACATAATTACTAAAGCCCACTGATGAATACGTACCGTTTATCATGTTATAATCTTCCATGAAGCTCATAATAAAAGCACGAATCAACGGATAAATCGTAAATAAAAGAATGACAATTAATGCGGGCATCAAATAAAGATAGCCCTTCATGCTTTTCTTTTCCATAGGGTTCTCCTTATTAATATTTTCCTACTGTCTTTCCTGTCTGGTCAAACAAAAGGATCTGGTTGTCACGAATAGTTACACAAAATTCAGTGCCGACACTAACCTGCATATCAGAATGAACTAGCACGCGAAGTTCTTCTTTTGCAAGTGCTACGCGAAGCTGTAACTCTCTTCCTGTCATGCGCACATGAGTTGCCTTAACTAAAATACCGTTTTCTGATACATTAAAGGCCTCTGGACGAACACCAGCCTTGTAGTTGCCATCAGCTGCCTTGCAGCCCTCACGAAGAACGACATCATCGCACATAATCTTTCCGCCCTTAACAGTTACATCAAAGATATTGATCTGCGGAGTACCAAGAAACTGTGCAACAAACAAATTACCCGGATTTAAGTACATCTTCTGCGGTACCTCGAACTGCTGTACAACTCCCTTTTCCATAACTGCAATGCGGTCAGATATACTCATCGCCTCTTCCTGATCGTGAGTTACAAAAATTGTGGTGATACCAACCTCCTGCTGGATGCGGCGAATCTCTTCACGTGTCTCAACACGAAGTTTTGCATCAAGATTTGAGAGTGGCTCATCTAAAAGTAGTACCTCTGGCTTCTTTACAAGTGCTCTTGCAATTGCAACACGCTGCTGCTGACCACCTGAAAGAGCCTTAGGCTTTCTGTCCATCAGATGATCAAGCTGTACAAGCTTTGCCATCTCCTGGGCACGCTCTCTTGCCTCTGCTTTGGGAACCTTACGGTTAATTAACGGGAACATGATGTTGTCCGCAACAGTCATATGCGGATACAGTGCATAGTTCTGGAATACAAGGCCGATCTCACGATCCTCCGGTGCAACCTTTGTTACATCTTTTCCTCCAAAATAGATGTGTCCAGAAGTCGGATCATTCAAACCAGCAAGCATGAACAGTGTGGTGGATTTTCCACAGCCAGACGGTCCGAGCAGACCAACCAACTCACCATCTGCAATGTTCAGGTTCATGTTGTCAACAGCTTTGAAGTCTCCATATGCCTTCGTCAGATTCTCAATTTTAATCTCCATTCTTACCTCAATCTGCTGCCAGCGCAGCTTTTACCTACAGTTTTCGTGCCATATGCACGTTTTTTAACTTTCTCATCTATAAATTATAATATATCTTTTGCAAAAAATCTAGTGGTATCCTATAGTTTTCGCTGTATTTTGAGTAAATTTTACTTTACAAGTTCATAATTTCATGCTTGCAAATATGCTTCAATTTTTTCTTTATTAAGACCCTCTCCTATCACGATAATGATCTGCTGACCATTTGCGATTGGATTTAGCTGGCGCTGTGCAGCAGTTGCATTTAATTCAAACCAGCCATCTGGTGTCTCAAGAAATCCTTTGATACGATGCACATGACCACAGGATGGATCTCCCAAAATTTGAGTTGCTGCATTTAAAATCTGTTCCTTTGTTAATGGCAGATTCATAAATGAAAGTGAGGAAAATGATTTATCATCTTCGACATCACGCTTTTGCCAGCTCTCGGTGTGGTAGCCACATGTTAAAATACGATTCCAGTCATCGTTTGTAAGCTCATCCCATTTCTTTTTCATAACATCTTCTTCTGACAATTTTCTTGTACAAGAAATAGATTCCATTGCGCGATTTATATGCGGCAAAATAGTATCTGACTGCTCTTTTGATGATTCATCAAGCTTGCTTACAAAAACAAGACCTGCATCTGCTGCTTCTGATCCTAGAAGATACTCGGCGTCCTTTGACATCTGCTCTGGCAGTCCTGCATCGGCAATCGCGATAACATTTCCTATCTCATACCATTTATCAAGCGGATCTTCTCTCAGTGCATCAAAAAACTCATCCACATCAAATATACCTGACGGCTCCACAATCACACGGTCATAGCCGCACATACCCATAGCAATCAACTTTGTCTTAAAACGTCTGCGGTGGCAATCCTTATCGCAGCCGCCAGAAACCATTTCAAGTTCACATTGATCCCCCATCAGATCCTGTAAAAGCATCATATCTACATTGACAGCACCATAATCATTTTCCAAAATTCCAATGTTTTTACCGCTGTCAATCAAATATTTTGCATACTTCTTTATGAAAGTAGTCTTTCCTGAACCAAGAAAGCCTGTAATCAAATCAATTTTAACCATGGTTAGTTCCTCCTTACTTTGTGATGCACCCCTATTATACTTGACTTTTGCTGGTTTGTGGTATAGAATCTATTTAAAATAATTTTTAAATAGATTTGAGGTGATGAGATTGGCCGTTGCAGAAGTACTAGATGCTCTTGCAGATAAGAATCGGCGCAATATTTTGCTAAAGTTAAAGGAAGGAAAAATCAGCTCAGGTGATCTGGCAATTGCTCTTGGCATGACGCCACAGGCACTCTCCTATCATCTGGCGAAATTAAAAAAAGCAGACTTGATCTACGAGACTCGCGAAAAGAACTTTATTTATTATGAACTTGATCTTTCGATTTTGGACGAAACGATCTTGTGGATTACTCAATTGAGAGGAGAGAAAAACAATGAAAAATAAGAAATTACTCACAGCGCTGTATATTATTTTAATGCTTCTTCCACTGATTGCGGTTGTAGTGGCTTATCCATTCCTACCAGATAAGATACCTGCCCATTATGGAATGAACAATCAGGTTACACGTTGGGGAAATAAATCTGAGACTTTTATTTTTCCTATTATTACACTATTCTTTGGATTTTTTATGTATATTGCAGCCCGAGGTGCCGTCGAACAAGAAAAGAAAGGAAGCGGTAGCGAAAAAAATAACAGCACGATCACTTTTGTAGCCGGAATTTTAAGTATCATGGTATTTGATATTTTGACCTTCTATTTTCTCTATGCCGATTTTCATCAGGTAGAAAATCTGAATGATGTGCCATTCTCCCTCACAAAGATTTCATTTGGCGTTCTCGGAATTGCCCTCATCATTCTAGGAAATATCATGCCGAAACTAAAACGAAATTCCATTATCGGCCTTCGCACCCCATGGAGCATGAAAAACGTTGTCGTTTGGAAAAAAAGCCAGCGGTTCTGCGGCATTTTATTTATGTTGTCAGGTATCATTATTCTGATATTATGTTTCTTATTAGAAGGAACTTTACTAACTGTTATTTCTCTGGTATTGTTAGTCAGTGCTGCAATCGCAGGTAGCATTTATTCCTATTTAGCAGCACAAAAGGAAACTTGATTGAGCCACCCGGGACAGTAAAAGAGCCAGCGTACCTGTCCCGGTGGTCAAAAGAAGCAGGAGAAAATCGTCTCGATTTTCTCCTGCTTCTTAATATATATGCAAGAAAACAACTTACTCGTCTTTCTTGTCCTCTACAATTTTAATATGAACATCTGCCAGCTGCTTCTCGCTTACTGTAGCTGGTGCGCCCATCATAACATCCTGTGCATTCTTATTCATTGGGAATGGAATGATTTCGCGGATGCTGTCCTCACCTGCAATCAGCATGATCATACGGTCAACACCTGGTGCAATTCCTGCATGCGGCGGAGCACCATAGCAGAATGCGTTATACATAGCCGGGAATTTTGCCTTTACATCTTCCTCGCCGAGACCAACTAACTGGAATGCCTTAACCATGATCTCTGGATCGTGGTTACGAACAGCGCCTGATGAAAGCTCTACGCCGTTGCAGACTAAATCATACTGGTAAGCAAGAATATCAAGCGGATTCATAGTCTCAAGTGCCTGTAAACCACCCTGCGGCATAGAGAATGGATTATGGCAGAACTCTAATTCGCCAGACTCCTCACCGATCTCATACATCGGGAAGTCAACAACCCAGCAGAACTCATAGCAATCCTTCTTCATATAGCCTTCGAAGGAAGCACCGATTGTCTTGCGGATGACACCTGCTGTCTTCTGAGCAGTCTTTAAGTCACCTGCAGACAGTGCAACGAAATCACCTGCCTTTAAGCCAAGTGCGCTCACAACTGCATCCTTGTGATCAACAACAAACTTGGAGATTCCTCCAGTCAGCTCGCCCTTGTCATCTAAACGGAACCAATATGCCTTCTGACCGCTTACTACCTCAACATCAGCACACATCTTATCGATCTGCTTTCTGGTACCCTTGAAGTTTTCAGCAACGACTGCCTTTACCTTATTTCCTGCAAATGGACCGAAGCCACATTCTGCAAGCACTTCTGTAGCATCCTGAACGATCAGACTGATACGAAGATCCGGCTTATCAGAACCATACTTGTCCATTGCCTCAAGATATGGGATTCTCTTAAACGGCGGCTTTGATGCCTCATGGTAAATACCATACTTTGCAAAGATTGGCGGAAGGACATCCTCAAGGATCTCAAATACGTCTTCCTGATCAGCAAATGCCATCTCCATATCAAGCTGATAAAACTCACCCGGAGAACGGTCTGCTCTTGCATCCTCATCACGGAAGCACGGAGCGATCTGGAAATAACGGTCAATTCCAGAGGTCATAAGAAGCTGCTTGAACTGCTGCGGAGCCTGTGGAAGAGCATAAAACTTGCCCGGATGATTTCTTGCTGGAACAAGATAATCTCTTGCACCCTCTGGAGAAGAACATGTCAAGATTGGTGTTGTGATTTCCATAAAATCATGACCAATCATAGAAGCACGAAGATCTGCAACAACCTTGCTTCTCAAAACAATCTTCGACTTAACCTGCGGATTTCTCAGATCCAGATAACGATATTTCAGACGAACATTCTCATCTGCTTCCTTTGAATGGTTAATCTGGAACGGAAGCTCGTTGTAACGGCACTTTCCAAGAACTGTAAGCTTACTTGGAACTACCTCGATCTCTCCTGTTGGAAGATTTGCGTTCTTAGAACTGCGCTCTCTTACAGTTCCAATAATTTCGATTGTAGACTCATAGTTGATAGAAGACAGCTGCTCCATGATTTCCTCTGTCTCTACTACAATCTGTGTTGTTCCGTAAAAGTCTCTCAAAATCAAAAATCCAAGATTCTTGCTGACCTTACGGAGATTTTCATACCAGCCGACAAGCTTTACTTCCTCGCCGACATTTGCCAGTCTTAACTGACCACAATTGTGTGTACGTCCCTGCATAGGTATTATATCCTTTCTAGACCACCTGTAGATTCTAGCTTTTTTCGTTACGATTATATCATTCACGTTCTTTAAAGTCAATAAGCCGCTTGAGGCACTGTAGGCAGTTCGCGCGTTATGCTACCATGTTACGAAAGTCCTTCGGTGCAATGGTTTCGTCGCCGGACCAAACTCCGCAGGTTCCTTTTACATTCTTTATTATCAAACATTACTTTGAAAGACCTGCTCCAAGTGTCCGGCTCGTGAAAGCCATTCACCTCAGGGCTTTGCTATAAGCATTGACTGATCCGTGAACTGTAAAAAAACGGCCCAGGGTTTTCACCCTGGACCGCTTGATTTAAATAATAACAATTATTCAGTTATAGAAAATTACCAGATGAACAGCTCGTCTCCTGTCAGCTTCCAGATTGCCTCGATGAAGTAGTAATCTGCGTAGATCATTGGGAAGTTATGATCTGTCTCGTTGTAAGCTGCTGTACATTTCTCAAGAAGCTCGTCTACGTTTGGATCGTAGTTACAGCCCTTCTCATCAATTGCCTTCAAAAGTCTGATTGCTGCGTCCATGTACTTCTGCTTCTTCCAGTTCTTTGTTACCTTGCTCAGCTCGATAAGACCACATGCTGCAATTGCTCCTGCAGTATCATCTCTCCAATCACAAGACGGATCCTGATAGAAGTCTACCGGAATCAGGCCGCTCTCCGGAATACAGGAGATGAAGTAATCAGCAACGCGCTCTGCTGTCTCTAAGTAACGCTCCTTCTTTGTATGCATATAGCTTAAGGTAAAGCCGTACAGTGCCCAGCCCTGTCCTCTTGTCCAAGAAGAACCATAGGACATACCCTGTCCGCCGTAAGAACCATTACAATCGCCTGTTACAGGATCAAACTCAACGATATGGCGGGAAGAACCGTCAGGACGGATAAATACCTTTGCAGCGGTATCAGCATGATTCATAGCGATATGTAAGAAGCTCGGATTTTTGCTCTCCTCATATGCCCAGTACAGAAGCGGCAGGTTCATCATACAGTCAATGATTGCCCATCCATCTACCTGATGATCTGGTCTGGAGTTCCATGCAACGATATACTCACCCTTTGCATTATAGCGTCCTGCCAGGTTGGAAGCTGCGATCATACCTCTGTTTCTGGACTCCTTAGAGCCAAACAGACGATAATTTGCTACTGCAGTCGGCAGCCAACGGAAACCACTATCATGATCCATTACGCTAGAATCAAGTAATACAGAATCCATCTTCTTCTCAAGATTTTCTGCAACCTCTTTATAAATCGGCTCTTTTGTTGCCTGATACAACTGCCACATCATACCGCCCCAGAAACCATTGGTCCACCATCCGAGTCTTGTCTCAGAAAGATCATCAAATACACCATTCTTTGCGATATAAGGAACCTTGTTTACACTTCTCTTGATTACTTCAATTTCTTTTTCCTTAATCTTCTTGGCAACTTCCTGTGCCCATGCCTTGTTGTCCATAACGTTTCTCCTTTTTAATCTCTATTTTTTTATTAAAACAACAGCAAGCCTTTCTTCACCAGATGATATCGCTATTGCTTTCTAGCGTAAAAATTTTTACCACCCAGGCAATTACTTATCTGGCTGTTCCAGATAAAAATACATTTTGCAGTCTGCATTTTGTTCATTATGCAAAACTTCCCAGCTGATGCGATTAACCAGCTCATCTTGTGCTTCATGGTTGACATGCGGCTCTTTTGTAACTAAAACAGCTCCGGCTGCCTCGCCAAACGCAATAACAAGTTTGTGTCTTTCCCCATGAATTACCACTTTATTTTTGTGATCCTGACCTGTGTGTACTGTTACTGGATAGCGTGTTACCAGATTTTCAAAAACTGGAACATCTGCATCACATACAACATGATCTCTTACAGTAAATGAACCTGTTTCTTTTTCAAATGATATTTCTCGCAAAACAGTATCCACACCAGATACGTCATATGCCTTCGCAAAGGAAATTAAAATAGTATTCTCATCCTTTCGCTCAAATGCATCTGCGCGATACTTTGATCCAGCCTTCTGGTCTACACCGCCTATAATTGGCATGTTATGGCCTTTTCCGCGTGTACAGAAAATTTCATAGCGTTCATCTGAGAAATACTTCTTTGTGTATTCACCTGAACCTAAATCCTCTAAAAGTGCCTCGCCATCTGCCAGATATAAGAAACTTCCTACATCATTATGGTTATGAGGTTCATCATTATTTCCACCCTTAGCAACCAATGCTGTATTATCTTTACCTCTAAGAATACACCACTGCGCATCCTTTAAAAAATCAGTACCTTCTTCTAAAAGTGGCTTTGGCTCCTCTACTATCTTCTTTTCAACATCTTCCAGATAATTCTTAGTCCAATACCATCCTGTATACAGCTCGTTCCAGTTCCAACAACGATCTCCTGAAAAGCCTCTTGCGTAGATTGGATCCGGGAACCTAATATCCTTGTAAAGATTTGCCAGACAGCATGTCAATCCAATTGGATATTCTCCATTGCTGCTTCCATCTGAAAAGCTGATCGTGCGGCCATGTGAAAAATAACACATTTCCTGGAAATGAGCAATTTTCTCTACCTTCTTTAATGCCATCATATCATAAGTCGGATTATATAATCTCTGATCCATAGCAAAGACTACCATGTTCATAAAGCCATATACCCAGTAGCCAAGACCTTCTTCACAGACACCATCCTCGCCAAAGCCAGCAAGATAATAAGTTTCAATAGCATAGCGAATACGTTCTAAAAAAGCATCCTTCTCTGGTCCATCCTCTAACAGATATATCGCTGTGCTTCCGATATTTCCGCAGCAAACTGCATTCCAGTTATTTGTTGCATCCTCCCACCCATATGCCGGTGCCTTCGCACTCATAAACGGTGTCAGAATACGGCGAAATACTTCCTTGCGAATACATTCCTTTGTCTCCTCAGACAACTCATCTTTAAGCAGCGTATATAGATGTGCCAACGTATGTCCTGTCTCACTTGCAGTAAGATCAATAGTCATACGCCAGTTTGGATTCTCCAGACGCTTTACGTGTGCAGAGAGTGCCCAGCATTCCTCTGAGCAAATTCCTTTTATAACATACTCAAGCTTTTCAATATCTTCTTTCTTATGCCAGATCACACTTGCAAGGCCAAATGTAGATAAAAACTCTCTTCTCTTGAAGTAGCCTTCCTCATAGCGCAGACGATTTCCAGTAATCTCATATTCGTCAAACAATTCTCTTGAAAGCTCTGGCATCATTTCATCTCTTAGCTGATTTGAAATGTCGCGCACTTCGTTTTCATAATGTTCAGCATAATTCTTGAGTTTATCAAGCATTTTCATTTTTCAAACATATTCAACACAAGACTGTTGTTTTTATGCATTGCATCAATCAACTATGTCCTGTATTTTTCATCCTCCCCTTTTGATTATTGTATATTTTTTTCCTATATAAAGTATTTATATTAGTCATCTGTTTGTATGTTATGTTCAAACAGTATTCTTTTTTCATTTTCTTTTATCATACATCATTGACAAACTTGATGCAATAACATAAACTAGTAAGAAAACTAACATATCCTATCATGTAACTATTCAGAAGGAGGTATATGTTTCATGATCAAGGCAATCACAGGAGGATATATTAACATTCACCCAAGCACTTTTCGAATGAGCCGTCCAAAAGGGCTACCTCATTTTGTACTGCTCGTTGTTCGTTCACACGGAAGCTTTGATATCGGTTCAGAGCATTTTTCCGTTGAGCCTCCGCAAATAATTATCTTAGCACCACACACACCAAATTATTATGGAAATCCAGACGGTGATTATGTAAATGACTGGCTTCACTTTGATACTGATGAACCCAAGCTCATTGAACGCTTAAATGCGATCAGCAACCATCCGTTCTCAATTGAAGACACTGATATTTTTTCCTTCTGCATCCGTCATATTCTACTAGAACTTTCCTTTGGACAGCCTGACTTAAAGGATGAAAATATGCGTGCTCTGTTTACCTTTTTATTTAACAGCCTTTCTACAGCACATGCATCTTTCAAAAGCCGTACATATATCACACCTCTTGAAAATCAGCTTAAACAGCTTCACCTTGAAATTTCTAATTCACTTGAACAAAAGCATTCGATTGCACGATGTGCCAAGCAGCTTAATATAAGTGAATCATATTTTCAGCTTATCTATAAAAAACTGTTTGGCATTTCCTTTCAGCAGGATCTGATTCTTATGCGTGTGACACGAGCGAGATTCAATCTGTCTACTAGCAATCTGTCGCTCTCTCAGATTGCAGAACTTTGCGGCTATAACAATGAAGTTCATTTCTATCGCCAATTCAAGAAATTAACTGGTGTAACACCTGCATACTATAGGAAGCACCCATTTTAAAAAAGCAAAAAAACAGAGACAAATCATTTTACCGATTTTGTCTCTGACTTTTTATCTAATTTATTTTATTTCGTATATTCTTTATGCCTGCAGCAAGATTTCTCTCAATGCTGCCTCAAGTGCCTGCATCTGCTCATCAGTACCGATCGTGATACGCAGATAATTATCAATACCTGGCTTGTTAAAATAGCGAACAAAAATATTTCTAGCCTTTAATGCTGCAAAAATCTCCTTTGCAGGCATGCTCTTGTGTGCTGCAAAGATAAAGTTTGACTGAGAGTCAGGGAAAGAAAAACCAAGCGCTGCCAATGCTTTCTTTGTCTTTTCACGAGTTTCACAAATCTTTTTTACATGTTCCTCAAAATAAGCTTTATCATTTACAGCCTCAACACCGCAAAGAAGCGCCACACGGCTCATTGTATAGGAATTAAAAGAATATTTTACATCATTAAGTGCTTTAATCAGTTCTTTATTTCCCATCGCATATCCAATACGCATTCCAGCCATGGAACGTGACTTAGAGAAGGTCTGAACAACTAGCAGATTTGGATACTTTTCAATCAGAGTGCGTGCTGATGGGCCGTCTGCAAAATCCACATAGGCTTCATCGACAATGACAACAACATCTGTGTTCTTCTGTAAAATTTCCTCAAATGTCTCAAGCGGCTCATACACTCCAGTCGGTGCATTCGGATTTGGAATGACAATACCGCCATTTTCTTTGAAATAGTCTTCCTTTTTGATCATCATCTGATCATCAAGCGCGCATGTCACATACGGGATACGGTACAGATCAGCCCACACATCATAGAAAGAATACGTCACATTCGGAAACAGAATTGGTTTTCCAGAGTTAAAAAATGTCAGAAAACTCATACTTAAAACATCATCAGAACCAATTCCCACAAAGACCTGATCCTCTGCTAACTCATAGTAATCTGCCAGTGCTTTTACAAGACAGCCATTTGTCGGGTCTGGATAAAGACGCAACAAATCTGCGTCCATGCTTTTTAACACACGCGCTACGCCAGGTGCAGGTGAATATGGATTTTCATTTGTATTTAGCTTTATCACGTCTGGATTTTGTGGCTGTTCTCCCGGAACATACGGCACTACTTTTCTGATATTCTTTTCCAATGCTTCTGTCATTTTTTATTCCTCCTGCTGTCCTATATGATGTCTTGTCTTTGGCATCTTCGCTTTCATTTTTTTGCTTTGATGCCTTATTTTGTCTTACTTTTATATATTACTTTTCTGTCTGCCTCTGCATTTTTCTTACAAATTTTCTTACTATAAGCACCATGCCCATCATTGCAAGCAGACATCCAGCTGCTGCTCCTGAGCTGTCTATACACACATCTCTTACCTGCGGGGAACGCTCTCCGGTAAACATCTGGTGAAACTCATCACTTGCTGCATAAAGCGTACCTGTGATCCAAGCAATAAACCAGATGCGGCGTAGGCGAAGCTTCATTATATGCATATTTTCCTTTTGCGGCACCTGAAAAATCTTCGGTCTCCACTCATAATAAAATAAAAAAAGAAGCACGCCCAGAATCATGTATTCTGTAAAATGCGCTCCCTTGCGTACAAAAAATGT
Organism: Anthropogastromicrobium aceti; assembly: GCF_020687335.1. Lineage (NCBI taxonomy): Bacteria > Bacillati > Bacillota > Clostridia > Lachnospirales > Lachnospiraceae > Anthropogastromicrobium > Anthropogastromicrobium aceti. The sequence goes on along the minus strand of NZ_JAJEQN010000007.1, from coordinate 23,033 downwards.
GACCATCTCCCGAAATCTGATCTGTTCGCTCTTTGCAAGGCTGTTAAAATCAGGTTTTACTACGGCAATCACCCGTTCTACTACCCGACCGCTCGTCTCAGACGACGCAGCGCCGTCCTGACTGGAGAACATGAAAATCACGCCCATCCATCCAAGCACCAGCGCTGCCATCAATATCACACGATATTTTCTTTTCATCATTATTTTATTTGTCGATGTACTTTCCATTCATGACATCTAACAGATAAGCACCGTACTGATTCTTCTTATAGATCTCATAAATCTCCATTAACTGCTCCTTTGTGATCCATCCATTTAAGTATGCGATCTCCTCCAGACAAGCAATCTTTCTATGCTGATGTGTCTCAACGGTACGCACAAAGTTAGTTGCATCTACTAAAGACTCATGTGTACCAGTATCAAGCCATGTAAATCCCTGTCCCAAAAGCTCAACATTTAATTCACCGTTCTCCAGATAAATGCGGTTCAGATCAGTGATTTCAAGCTCTCCTCTTGCAGATGGCTTTAAGTTCTTTGCATACTCAACAACACGGTTATCATAGAAATAAAGACCAGTTACACAATAGTTGCTCTTTGGATGTGCCGGCTTTTCTTCGATAGAGATTGCCTTTCCATTCTTATCAAACTCAACAATACCAAAACGCTCTGGATCGTCTACATAGTAGCCGAATACAGTAGCACCGACTTTGCGGTCTGCTGCTTCCTTTAATCTCTTTGTCAGACCATGACCTGCAAAAATGTTATCGCCAAGAACCATTGCTACATTATCATTGCCAATAAAATCAGCTCCGATAATAAATGCCTGAGCCAGTCCGTCTGGGCTTGGCTGCACAGCATAAGACAGCTCGATTCCAAACTGATGACCATCACCTAAAAGTGCCTCAAATCTCGGTGTATCATCTGGTGTAGAGATGATTAAGATCTCGCGGATTCCTGCGTTCATAAGAACAGACAGCGGATAATAAATCATCGGCTTATCATAAATCGGAAGCAGCTGCTTTGATGTTACTCTGGTCAGCGGATACAGTCTTGTACCACTGCCGCCTGCTAAAATAATTCCCTTCATTGTTTCATTTACCTTTCTTTTTTTGTGGTGCTCTCTTTGGCAAACGATAGCATTTAAACCAACATCTGCCGGACAGCTTCTATTCGCAGTATAGCATAAGCGTTACTGGTTGTAAAGAAAAAACATGATGCTTATCTTTCCTGATTTTTCATTTTATGCTATACTGTTTTTGTTACAGTCAACAAGTTTGCTGCAAAATGCCTCGCAGCAGAATGGAGTCTTATGTTATCTATACAATCTATTTCAAAATCCTATAAAAAACAGCAGGTTTTGCAAAATGTATCTTTTGATGCTGCACCTGGCGAATGCATTGGCTTACTCGGTCCTAACGGCTGCGGAAAGTCTACACTTTTGCATATTCTTTCAGGAACAGATACGCCAGACAGCGGAACTATTCTATTTGATGGAAAGAATCTGTTAAAAAATCCGTCTCTGCAGTCCACAAAAATCGGATATGTGGCTCAAAATAACCCACTTTTCCCTGATATGACTGCCATGGATCACTTAAAATTATGGTACAGCGCTACCGAATATTCCATTGAGGATGATTTAAAGGATGGTTTTCTATCCATATTAAAAATTGAACCTTTCCTCCACAAAAAGGCAAAGGCTCTCTCCGGCGGCATGCAAAAGCGCCTAAGCATTGCCTGCGCACTTGCATCGCGCCCAACGCTTTTACTTCTCGATGAGCCTGATGCTGCGCTAGATCTTGTCTGCAAGGAGGATATACGCGAATATATTCGTCTGTACTGTGCTCAGGGAAATACCGTTCTTCTTGCTACGCATGAGGAGGCTGATTTTGATTTGTGCAGCAAACTGATTCTGTTAAAGGACGGTCATGCAAGAACGCTTGCAGCCGACACACCAGTAAAGGAGATTATTGAATACTTATCATGAGTTCTACTTTAAATTTGCGTCGTTGTTATCTGGCTTTTACCTGGAAGCGCTGCTTTAGAAGACTCGGAAAGCTTTTTTGCGGCCTCGCTCTTTTAGGCATCATCTGCGCAGCAGCCATATATGGCCTTTCATTCGTCAATCAAAAAAACGACACTTCAGCCGCTTCTCACTTTAACGTTGTCTTCGTTATGCCCAAAAATGCAGGACTTCATTACTCACTTGCACTCGGCATGGTCTCAAACATGGAAAGCTTATCCTCGATGGTCACAATTAAACAAACCACCTCTGAGGACGAAGCAAAAGCCATGCTCGATTCAGGTGAGATTAAGGCAGCCGTCATTATCCCAGAAGGCATGATCCACACTATCATGAGCGGCACGAATGATCTTCCTGCCCGCATCATTTATCCTGGTGAGCCAAGCATTGAGATAGTAATCTTTCGTCAAATTGTTGACAACCTCTCCCAGATGGTAGCAAGCTCTCAAACTGGAGTCTATGCGCTGTATGAAATCTATGATGACTTTGATGCTACCGAAAAACAGCAGGATAAAGCAAACACACAGCTAAACGATTTGTATATCAATGCTGTTTTGAAGCGTGATGCACTGTTTCAAATTGTTGGAAGCGACATCGAAGAGAGTAGTCTTGAAAAGGAAGAAATCTCTTCTGACAACGCACCTGCCACAGATTTCGTTCTTGTTGGCTATCTATGCAGTGGACTTGCTCTTTTGTTCTTGCTGTCGGGCATAAATCTGTGCTTTTTCTTTGTTGCTCCAAACCGTACCGTACTGCCTGCACTCTCGCGCCTTGGCCTTTCTGATTCTTTTTGTCTGCTGGCAGATTTTTCAGCAGCAGTAATATGTCAATGGCTTATTTTTTCAGCCATCTGTCTCTTGATCGGTACAATTGGAAGTACAGCATATATTGTTCCTGCCTTTTTGATTGGACGCACTCTCGTTTCATGTTTTGTATGCGCATTTTTTTCATGCGCACTTGAACTTTTTATCTGCCGCATCTGCCATGGCAAGCAGGCCTGTATGATAACCACATTTGCTGTATCTCTTCTTGTAATGTATGCCTCAGGCTGTCTGATTCCTTCTGCATTTTTGCCGGATATGCTTCGCCGCATAAGTGCCACACTGCCTGGAAGCCAATTAAAAAATATGATATTCTGGCAATTTGGTCAAAGCGTTTCCAGTTTTGACAGCATTATTCTGATTATAGAAGGAATCCTTTTGATAATCGCTGCGCTCCTTGCTGGCACGTTCAAAAAAGGTAAGCTGACGCACTCTCTCAGAGAAAGGAGCAAGTATGAAGAAAAATAAAAATTTAAAATTACTTCGTGCCTGGTTCTCATTCCTTGCCCGCTATACAAGAAAGAAAAAATCGCTCTGGTGTATGGCCGCTATTCTTCTTGTTATTGGCATTGCTGCGGCACAAAATGCAGACCGCCACGAAATCATCCGCATTGGATTATACTGTGCCAATCCTGATGAAATGACCGAAGCTGTGCTTACTAATCTTGAGTCACTTGATGATGGATTATATCGTTTTTACCGATCTTCATCACTAGATTACATGCAGGAAGATATTAATCTTCGAAAAGCAGAGTGCGGTTATGAATTTCCAAATGATTTAGAGTCACAGATGCAGGCTGGCAAAGACGGATGTATCAGCGTTTACACTTCTCCTTCAACTGTTCTTACGGCTGTTGTAAACGAAGCTGTCTACAATGCAATTTTTCAAGAATATGCAAAGACAATGCTTGCTGATTTTATTGCATCTTACGATGTCGTCTCATTAAAAAAAGCCGATGAACTAAAAGCACTTGTCGATGAGCACTATGAATATGAGAAGGAAAATACACCAGTCTTTCATGTTGTATATGAGGATATTCCAGAAAATTTCTATGATGATCAGGCACTATTTCAAATTCCAGTTCGCGGACTTGCCATACTTTTTATAATGCTGACTGCACTTGCAGGCAGCTCCCAGTATCGTCATGACGCAAAAAAAGGTCGCTTTCTGCTTCGCCGCCCAGATGAAAAATGGTTTGTCCCTTTTTTGTATAGCTATCTTCCAGCTCTGTTTCTTTCTGTTTTTGGTTTGCTTGCACTTATCATCGGCTCTGTCGCCCCAGTAAATGTAACGCTTATCGCAGAGCTTGCACTTTTGATTGTTTTTTCTGCGCTGTGTAGCATCCTCTGTACACTTTTAGGCCAGATCATAAAATCATCGCTCGCCTTTGATGCGCTGATTCCAGTGATTTTACTATTTTGTCTTTTGTACTCTCCGGTTTTAATGGATCTTGGAGATTTCATTCCAGGGTACAAAGTTTTGTCGTGGCTTGCGCCGACAAAGTGGTATTTTGCGCTGCACAATTTCATTTTGTAACTGGTTAGGCCAAATTCTGCTGTGCAACCAGATGCTCGGCACCATATTTCTTTCGAAGGGCCGGCTTTTCGATCTTTCCAGTTGCATTGCGCGGCACTTCGGCAAAGATAACTTTCTTTGGTCTCTTATAGCGAGGCAGCTTCTGACAGTACTCATTAATCTCTTCTTCTGTGCATTCCATACCATCTTTTACTTGAATGACAGCTCCCGTGATCTCACCAAGACGGCTGTCAGGCAGTCCAATGACTGCGACATCCTGCACCTTCTCATAGGCACTTAGGAAATTCTCAATCTGAACTGGATAGATATTCTCACCACCGCTGACGATGACATCTTTCTTTCGGTCAACGAGGAAGTAGAAGCCATCCTCGTCCTGCATTGCCATATCTCCAGTGTAGAGCCAACCGTTTTTGAGTGTCTCAGCTGTCGCTTTCGGATCGTTATAGTAGCAAGTCATCACACCAGGACCCTTGACACAAAGCTCACCAACCTCGCCCTGCTTGACCTCGTTGCCATTTTCATCGACAATTTTACAGGACCAGCGATAGCCTGGAATACCGATGGAACCAACTTTATCAATGTTATCAAGTCCAAGATGCACACAGCCAGGACCGGTGGACTCAGACAAGCCATAATTGGTATCATACTTGTGGTGTGGAAAATACTGCTTCCAGCGGCGAATTAATGACGGTGGAACCGGCTGGGCACCAATGTGCATCAGTCTCCACTGGTCAAGCTTATAGTCTTCTAGCTTGATATCTCCTCTATCAAGAGCGGCTAAAATATCCTGAGCCCACGGAACCAAAAGCCAGACAATTGTGCACTGCTCTTTTGAGACCGCATCGAGAATAATCTCTGGTGTGGTTCCTTTCAAAAGGACGGCCTTACTTCCTGCATATAAGCTGCCCATCCAGTGAAATTTTGCTCCGGTATGGTACAGAGGCGGGATGCACAAAAAGACATCATCACGGCTGGTCAAATGGTGCTTTTGCTCCATCTGTGCCGCCTGAGACAAGCTCTCATGATTATGTAAAATGGCCTTTGGAAATCCGGTCGTACCAGATGAAAAATAGATTGCCGCATCGTCCTCTTCCTCAAGTCGAACAAGAGGCGCCTGGCTTGAGCAGTCTGCAACCAGCTCCCTATAGCTCTCTGCAAAGGTTGGGCAACCATCTCCAACATAAATTAGCAGACGACCCTTTTGCAGCTCATCAGCAATCGACTCAATTCGGCCAATAAATTCAGAGCCAAAGAACAGAATATGAACCTGAGCCAAATCGGCACAGTATTGAATCTCGTCTGCTGAGAAACGAAAGTTAAATGGAACCGCAATTGCGCCCGTCTTTAAAATTCCAAAATAAATCGGAAGCCATTCCAGACAGTTAAACATCAAAATCGCAACACGATCTCCTTTTTTGATGCCACGGCTTAAAAGCATGTTGGCAACACGGTTCGCCTTCTCATCAAAAACGCTCCATGTAATCTCTCTTCGATAGGCAACTGGGGAGGTCTGCTGAACCAGATCATACTCCTTCCAAGTTGTCTTTCTTGTATCCTTCATCAGCGGATTTAGCTCCACCAAAGCGACTTCATCTCCGTATAATTTATGATTTCGCTCCAGCAAATCAGTTACAGGCATTTTCTTTTTCCCCTTTGTTTAGTTTTCGCCATCCAGCTTTGTATTTCGTCCCAGAAGGAAGGCTCTCTGGTTGATCTCAAGAAACTTCTTTGGCACACATGCCTCAATCGCAGCCTGCCAATGTTCAATTGGAATGTCATAGTGTCTTGATAAGCGACCAAGAAGGACCAAATTGACGGCCTTCTCAGAGCCTGCCTCTCTTGCAAGGGTCAGGCAATCCATCGCATCCACATTTGCACCAGCCACTTTCATCTTCTCGATTAAATCCTGCGGATAGACAGTTGCCCCTGTCACAACCGGCATTGGATCAATCTGCTGTGTGTTGACAACCACTGTGCCATCTGGCTTTAAATAATCCAGATAGCGGGCTGCCTCAAGCTTTTCAAAGGAGACAATCAAATCTGCCTCGCCCTTATCTATAATCGGTGAATACACCTTCTCGCCAAATCTCACATAGGTGACAACACTTCCGCCTCTCTGGCTCATACCGTGCACCTCAGAAACCTTTACATCATAGCCTTCATTTAGTAAAAGCCATCCCAAAAGCTTACTTGCCAGTAACGATCCCTGTCCGCCGACACCGACGATCATAATATTCTTTGTCATTTTGTTACCTCCCCTAATGCACCTGGACGACACAACTTACTGCAGACACCACAGCCAACACACTGTGTTGCATCAATCATTGCCTTTTTGCCTCGAATGCTGATTGCCGGACAGCCTAGCTTCATGCAGGCGCGACAGCCAACACATTTCTCCTGATCGACAACAAGAGCCGGCTTATGCTTTACATATTTTAACAGTGCACACGGACGACGACTGATGATAACAGACGGCTCTGGGGTTGCAAGCTCTTCCTTTACGGCGCGGTCACACGCATCCAAATCATATGGATCAACAACTGTGACACGGCGAATGCCCATCGCACGGCACAGACTCTCCAAATCAATCTTTCCGGCCGGATCGCCCTTGATATTATAGCCTGTCGTTGGGTTTTGCTGATGTCCAGTCATTCCAGTAATTGAGTTGTCCAAAATGATGACGGTGGAGTTACTCTGATTGTATGCGATATTCGCAAGTCCAGTCATTCCAGAATGCATAAATGTGGAATCACCGATTACTGCAACTGTTCTCTTCTCGCTCTCTTCTCCGAGCGCCTTGTTAAAGCCATGGATTGCGCTGACAGATGCACCCATGCAAAGTGTCATATCAATGGAAGATAACGGCGCAGCTGCACCAAGCGTATAGCAGCCGATATCGCCAAGCACGGTACATTTATTCTTTGACAATGTATAGAATAATCCACGGTGTGGACATCCAGCGCACATCACCGGCGGACGACCTGGAATCTCCTCATCAAGTTTTCTGCCAGATGGAATCGTTCCTATTAGTTCAGCAAGCTTTGGAAATGCTTTACTTAGCTTTTCTGCAAGCAGATTTTGTGAAAACTCACCTGTCATCGGAAGTACATCTTTTCCGTGAACCGAAAGACCTAAGCTCTTGCAGTAGGTTTCAATCACTGGATCAAGCTCTTCCACAACCAGCAACAGCTCTTTTCCCTTGGCAAAGTCTAATAGTAACTTTTCTGGAAGCGGATTGACCATTCCCAACTTTAAAATGCTGACGTGATCGCCAAAAATCTCCTTCACATACTGGTAGGAGGTTGAAGAAGTGATGATTCCGACTGGCTCACTTCCCTTTTCCACGCGATTTAGCGAGCTAGTATTGGAAAACTCAGCCAGACGTGCCGTTCTCTCCTCAACAAACGGGTGACGCGCAATCGCATTGGCCGGTGTCATGACATACTTCCTGATATTTTTTTCGTACAGCTTTGTCGGTGGACAGACACGCTCTTTCGTATCAACAATACTCTGTGAATGCGCAATTCTTGTGCACATGCGAATGATAACTGGTGTGTCAAACTCCTCTGAAATTTCATAAGCTGCCTTTGCAAACTCACAGGCTTCTGCAGAATCTGCTGGCTCTAGCATCGGCACCTTTGCTGCGATTGCATAGTGTCTGGAATCCTGCTCATTTTGAGATGAATGCATTGCTGGATCATCTGCCACACATATAATCAGTCCACCGTTTACTCCAGTATAGGAGCAAGTAAAAAGCGGATCTGCTGCAACATTTAAACCTACATGTTTCATACCACAGAAGCTTCTTTTTCCTGCTAGCGATGCGCCGAACGCTGTCTCTAGCGCAACCTTTTCATTTGGTGCCCACTCGCAGTAAATTTCCTCAAACTTGACCGCTTCCTCTGTCACCTCTGTGCTCGGAGTTCCCGGATAGCTTGATACAATACTGCAGCCGCCCTCATACAGACCTCTTGCGAGTGCCTTGTTTCCTAACATTAGCTGTCTCATTTATCTATTTTTCCTTTCATTGCCGCGTTGGCGCGGTAAACTATTGCACTTTAAATCAGTAAATGCCGTTAGATACAATAATACCACTTTTCGCAGCTTGCGTAAAGTGGTATTGAAATTTTTACCTAGGTTTGCAAGATTCCCTCTCTATTAGCTCTGGCTCTATGACGATCTGACGGTCGGCGAGGGAGAGTGTTTTTTCCTGCATCAGATCTAACAAAAGCTTTGCTGCGATTTCCCCTAACTTTTCGTGCGGATGAGCGATGGTTGTCAGGCCAACTTGATAATTTTCTGCCAGAAAGGAATTGTCATATCCCGTTACTGATACATCCTCTGAGACGCGAATGCCAAGCTGAGACAATGTCTGAATTGTCTTGATTGCAATCTGGTCGTTGTAGCAGACAACGCTGTCAAACTTTATTCCTGACGCTGCCATTGCACGCAGTCTTGCAAATGGTTTAACAGCACGATCTTCTGTGTGAAACCAAATGATCCTGTCGGGATCGTAGAAAACTCCGTACTCTTGAAGCGCTTTTGCATACCCGCGATGCCTTTCTATTCCCTGCCTGTCATCTGCCTTAAACATACCAAGTATTTTCCGATGTCCCAAGGAGAGCAAATATTTTGTGATTAAATATCCACCTTTAAAATCGTCCATCATCACATATGGGCGGTCACTTAATTGTTCCATTGTTCCCTGAATAAACACATATGGGATATGGAATTCGTCTAATTTTTTGTACAGAGCAATATGACGACAGTAAATCTCACTCTTACTTGGTTCAATAATCAGACCTTCTATATCCTTTGAAAGAAGCTCCTCCAGGCATTTTCCTTCTGCGCTGGAGGAATTTTTTGTATTCTTTAAGATAATACTGTAGCCATTCTCTGTCATAACTTGATCAATTCCCTGAATAACAGACGGAAAAATATAATCTGACAGGTATGTCGTCACAACAGCAATATTGCGAGATGTCTTTGTATGACGTCCCATCTCCGAACAAAATGTTCCTTTGCCGTGAACAGCATAAATATAGCCTTCATGCTCCAAAATTGCGAGTGCCTTTCTAACTGTATGACGGCTCACCTGATAAAAAGCAGCCAGTTCATTCTCCGACGGCATTTTATCACCTGCCTGGTAAGTACCATCTACTATTTTTTGTTTCAGTTCACTCATTAACTTCCAGTATTTAGATTCCTGGCTGTCTGGGTTTGCCATATTATTTTCTCCTTCAAACAATCACTTTTTTTCTAGCTTATCATTTGTCCTTTCTTTTTGCAACAAAAAAACACCAAAGACAAACTAAAACCTTACGATTTTGCCTGTCCTTGGCGCTTCTTTTATTCATTCTTATATCTTATTCTTTTTCCTTTTTAACTTGCGCTGTTTATTTTTCCAGCCAACGCTTTCTAATTGCAAATGCTGCTGCCTTTGGCTGACGCTGTCTTGTGAAGATTCCCTTCTTGTTGCCATCAATACGGCGAAGACCGAAGCTCGTCATGAAATCTGCAAATGCCCAAATATGCTCACCTGCTACGAAATCGCAGGAATCAATTGCACGATTATTTTCCTCTAGATAGGATACCTGATATTCCTCTGAGAAAATTACCTCTGGAAGCTTATGCATTCCAGCAATCGTATCAGCGCCATACTCTGTAACAATAACAGGCTTATGATATTTTGCGTGCCAATCTTCCAGATCCTTTTTCATCATTGGATAGATGGTTTCAATTCTGCCGGTATGCAGATACCAAGCAAAATAACGGTTGATGCAGACAACATCAAACAGCTGAGAGATATTGTCTTCCTGTACATCTACGCACATAACGCCTGTAACTGGGCGCGTGTCATCAAGTGATCGAATCTGCTTTACTACCTCTGTAAAATACGTCCGCGCACTCTCCTCACTTGAATGAGGCTCATTGGTCACACTCCACATTACAACACATGGATGATTCTTATCGCGCTGATACAGCTCTCTTAGAACGGTCTTATGATGCTCCAATGTCTTTTCATTGACGCGCTCCGGTGTAAAAACATCCGGTGCATTCGGAATAAACAGATTCATACCAACTGCCGGAACTTCATCAATGATAACAAAGCCCTGACGGTCTGCTAGCTGCATCATTTCTTCAGAGTACGGATAATGAGATGTACGGAAAGAGTTTGCACCCATCCACTTTAACAGCTCAGCATCTCTTACGTTAAGCGCCTGATCCAGACCCTTTCCGCGAATATCGCTGTCCTCATGCTTACCAAAGCCCTTGAAGTAGAAGCGCTTTCCATTGATCTTAAACTCTTTTTCAGTAACTTCAATTGTTCTCACACCAAATGGCAGTGTGTAATGATCTGTATTTTCAGCAGAATTTTCCCCATATGTAATATCAAACTGATACAGATATGCTGCACCTGGTCCCCACAGATGAGCATTGTTAATAATAATTTTTCCCTTTTGACCCTCTCCGTGCGCAACTACTTCCCCTTGTTCGTCGCGAATCACAACATGTACTGGCTGCTCACTAGAAGCTCCAGCTGTTTCGATTTCATATGATACAATTCCGTCAGTACCCTCAATTGTTGTCTTTACGGTAACGTCTGATACGTATGACAGAGGCGTTGTGTAGAGACGAACAGGACGATGGATACCAGAATAGTTAAAGAAATCGAAGAAATATTCCTGCTCCCAATGTCCCTCTGGATAGAGCCAGTTTTTAACAAATTTGTACTCACCGCTTGGAATGCAGCTCCAGTCAAGAAGATTGCTGACAGCTACTGTCAAACGATTCTTTCCCTCATGCACCTTATCGGTGATATCTGCCTCAAATGGAAGGAAGCCGCCCTTATGACGTGCAATTTCCTCACCATTTAAATAGACAACTGCATGCTGAGTTACACTGCCAAAACGAATCACAATGCGCTGATCTTTCATCCAGCTGCGCGGAATCACGGCATCAGTCTCATACCATACCCAGCCAACATGATCTCTGAGCTCTTTATCGGTTGTGATATCATTGTAGCTTGCTGGAACTGGCATGTCAGAAAAACCTTTTAACGGCTTCTCATACCACTTTTCCTCAAAACCCTGCTCCATTTGGTTGTCCTTTTTAAATCTCCAGATACCATCAAGACTTTTTACCTGGCGTATCTCGTTTTCAATTGGATACAGCATCTTGTTTTCTCCTTTCGCAAATTATATTTTATTATTCCTTTACAGCACCGATCATAACACCCTTTGTAAAGTACTTCTGAACGAACGGGTATACACAAAGAATCGGAACTGTTGCAACTATTGTTGTCGCGTAACGAATTGTGATACCAATTGCCTCTGTATCACTTCCGCCTGATCCAGTCTGCATAGACTGAGTTGAAGAAAGAAGAATCTCTCTTAAGATAACCTGCAGTGGAAGCTTGGAGCGATCACGGATAATAGCAGATGCCCAGAACCAACCATTCCACTTCTCTACGCCGTAATACAGAACCATAACGGCAAGTGTTGCCTTTGACAGCGGAAGCACAATACTTCTTAAAATTTTCCAATGAGTTGCACCATCAATCTGCGCTGCCTCAATCAAACTTTCCGGTATGGATTCAAATGCCGTTCTCATGATAATCATGTTAAAGGTATTGATCAACCACGGAATAATCAGACCCCAAAGGGTATTATTTAAATGTAAACTCTTCAAGTTTAAGTACGTTGGGATCAAACCACCACTAAAGAACATAGTAATCATGATAAAAATCATTAATGGTTTTTTCCACATTACGTTCTTTCTGGACAATACATATGCTGCTAAAGATGTCATAACCAGGTTCAGTGATACACCTACTACCAGGATAATTAATGTATTCTTATAACCAGATATGATATTCGGATTCAAGAAAACTTTCTTATACGCCTCTACTGAAAATCCTAAAGGTGTCAGTAACGGTCCCATATGTGCCATCATTTTGCTTGGCTCACTGAAAGATGCCATTAAGCAATACCACATTGGGTACAGACACATCATAACCAGTGCAGTCAGAAAGCAATAGTTAAATACCTGAAATACATAAACCGAAGCCGATTGTCTAATTTTTTTCCTGCTTGCCATTTCGCATTCTCCTTTCTTACCACAGACTGGTTGCTGCAACTCGTTTGCTTATCTTATTTGTCACAACCAAAAGGATACAGTTAATTACTGAGTTAAGCAAACCAATTGCCGTTGAATAACTCCAGCTCTGCTCCTGCAGACCAACTCTGTAGATATAGGACGAAATAATATCGGCAGTTTCATATGTTGCACTACTGTAGAGCAGGATTGTCTTTTCATAACCCATGCTCATCAAATTTCCGACTCTTAAGATAAACATGGTAATGATTGTCGGCGTAATTCCAGGTATTGTTACGTTAAGCGTCTGCTGCCACTTTCCTGCACCATCAATTTCTGCTGCTTCATATAACTGCTGATCAATTCCAGCAAGTGCAGCTAAGTAAATAATGGATCCCCAGCCGACCTCCTGCCAAATATCAGAAACGATATAAATCGTTCGATATAGCTCTGGTCTTTGAAGAAGTGCAGAACGTGATCCGCCAAACAATACAATGATATCATTCAACAGTCCGTCAGACATACAGAACTCTTTAATGATTCCTGCAGTAACAACCATAGAAACAAAGTGCGGCAGATAGCTAAGTGTCTGCGCAACAGATTTATATTTTTTACAATGTACTTCATTTAAAAGAAGTGCGAGAATAATCGGTGTTGTAAAGCAAAACAGAATGCTATATAAACTAAGAAGTAGTGTATTTCTTAACAGACGGCCAAAATATGGTCCTGTAAAAAATCGCTCAAAATGTTTCAAGCCAACCCATTTACTTCCCCAAATTCCTTTTGCTGGTGCATAATCCATAAATGCAATGATAACGCCATACATTGGCTTATACATAAACATCACATAAAACAAAACAACTGGAATAAACATAATGTAAAGTGAACGGTTTCGTTTCCAGTCCTTTTTCACTCTTACTCCAAAAGACCCGTGAATATTTTCTTTCATAGTTATGTCCCTCATTTTTCTTTTTAAAAACAAACGGGAAGAAGTCTGCCCTCTTCCCATTTGTCTTCAGTCCTGCAGCAATAGTTATCTTGCGTTATAACGAGCAAGTGCATCGTTCAGGATCTCAGTTGCACGTTCAAGACCAAACTGATCCAGGGTCTTAAGATAAGCATCAAAACCAGTCTCAATATCCTCGGTACCCATGATGAACTTTGTTGTCATCTCTTCTACATAGGTACTCATCTCATTGATGATAGTTGCATACTCGTAGCTCTCGTCCTCTGTCGGAGAAACAGTCGGGAGTGTGGTTTCCTTGGAATTGCAGTCGTTCCATGTATACATAGCGTTGATTGCTTCCGGATCCTGGAAGTACTGCATCTGATAATCACCAGACTGTACAAACGGTCCATTGTAGCATGCCATTGCATACTTAGCGATTGCCTGGCTGATCGGCCATCCTTCCGGATTATTTAAGATCTCATCAGTGTAAACTGGCTTGCCATCTTCAATTGTGTAGCTGACACCCTCTTCACCAAAGTTAAACATCATATATCCTTCTTCGCTGTAGCCATAGTCAAGAAGCTTTGCTGCAGTTACAGGATCCTCACATGTTCCACCGATTGCAATACCTCCATCGTAGAACTGAGTATTACGGAATCCGTACTGTGGCTCATCACCCTTATTCAGAACCGGCCACTTTGCTGCTGTCAGATTGAAGTCTGGGTTTTCTTCCTTTGCTAAGGTATTTACAGTCTGTAAAGTACCGCCAGCCCATGCCATAGTTGCTGCAATCTTACCAGATGCAAGCTTTGTGTTAGTCTGATCCTCACCGCCGGAGAACATATCCGGATCAAGTAATCCTTCCTCATACCACTGATGCATGGTAGTTAAATAATCCTTATACTCTGCCTTAGATGGTCCATATACACATACACCATCATCTACTACAAATCCTTCTGGTGTTCCATATGCGTAACCAAAAGTCTTTCCCTTGTCACCAAAGTTCCAGGAAAGCGGAACGTCTACGCCATTCTCCTTGAATGCAGTCAGTACATCATGCCACTCATCGATTGTCTCCGGTACCTCAAGATCCAACTCTTCCAGAAGATCCTTTCTGATCATCGGTCCCATACAAGTACATCCCTCATCAATTTCCTTGATACTTGGGAATACATAATACTTACCAGAGTCAGTCTTTACCTGACGGTCAATATCTGGGTTTGCTTCCAAGAATGCCTTTAAGTTCGGACAGTAGTCGTTAATCAGATCAGTCAGATCAAGGATAACGCCATCAGCGATAGCCTTCTCTGGTCCACCCGGATAGGTGCTGCTACTTGACCAGTTTCTATGCCACAGATCCGGATAATCGCCGTCTGCAATAATCAGGTTAAACTGCTCAGTTGCCTGTCCTGCTGTCGGATGCTGGAATTCAATTGTAACTCCAGTCTTCTCCTGCCAGTCTTTTCCGATTTCGGTATCTGCCAGGCTGTTGAAGTTTGCGGATACACTTGAGTTAAGCTCGCCCCAGTACACGAATGTTGCATCTGTGTCCATTGGATAAGTGGTCTCCTCTGCCATTGCAGCGGTTCCCATGCCCATTGCCATAACAGATGCCATAGCAAAGCCTAATACTCTTCTTCCTACCATCCTTTTCATAGAAATCCTCCATCTTTCTGTCTGAAAACCCCTGTTTTTTTATACTTTTTCAGACAATTTATTGTGATTTATTTTTTGCTGTCCTTTTTTTATGAATCTAGTTGTGTACTTTTCACAATTCAAATTCATATTCCCCAAAACGTTTTGTCTGATTCTATTATATCAGCTCTTTCTAATAAAACTTTGCATTTCAAGTACAAAATATGTGTTTTTCTGCTTTTCAAAATGAACACTTGCACAAATTCAAACATATATAGCCACTATTTTTTGAGTGATAATTACTTACAACAGTCCTAGAGATACAGTTTAACCATGTATGAAGATGGTTCTTCCTTTCCATACTGCTTCGGAGAACACCCAAAAGTTTTTGTAAAACTCTTAATAAAATGGGCATAATCTCTAAATCCACTCTCATAGCATGCCTCTGTTACTGAAATGCCCTCCAAGAGAAGTTTCTGTGCATAAACAAGTCTTTTTGATATGACATAATTCCACAGCCCATATCCAGTGCTCTTCTTAAAGGCATGGCTTAAATATGACTGGCTGACATTTAGGGCATCTGCAATATCCCGAACCGATATATTCTCTGTCATGTGTGTATTAACATAATCAAGTGCCTCACCGACAAAACCTGCAGCACTCTCCCATTCACCAGATCCTTCCGCCATACGCATTTGCTGCGAAATCTGAATCAGCAAAATCTGAAACCATGCAGAACATAAAAGATCTGCTCCATATTCCTTTTTCTTCCACAGATTTCTCATCTGCATATGGTCATGCACAAACCTGTTCATATCATTCTCTGAAAAGTGTAAAATATGTGCCTTGTTCTTATGAAACACACTCAGCAGATTTGTCTGTGCTGTCGACAGATCCTTTAACATACTATCTGATACATGTATAAGAATACGCTCATACTCCGAATCATCCTGGTGAAATGTGCGGTGAATCTCACGAGGATTAACAATCACGATGTCGCCATATTCTAATTTTTTTCGTCTTCCTTCAATCCAAAAATCCACGTTTCCGCGAATAAATACAATTACTTCATAATGCGTTGAATGAATATGTAGTCCCCACTGCTGCGCAACAGTAACAGGACGATCAATCTCAAAGTTATGCTGAAAATCCGTTACCTCATACGTTTGACATCGCTTCTCATTTTCAAATTTATTCATAAAAAAAGCCCCTTTCTTCGATTATTCGTCCATGCCATTCTGATATGGTCATTATACTAATTCTCGAAGAAAAAGGCAATTTTGCTTCTTAAAATATCCTTTATATCAGCCCTTTACAGCACCAATCATAACACCCTTTACAAAGTACTTCTGAATGAACGGATAGATACAAAGTACCGGTAACGTTGTCAGAATAATTGTAGAATATTTGATAGCCTCTGCGAACTGATTTACCTGATCGTTTTCTGCTGCAGCAGAGTTCAAAACATTAGAGTTTGCAATCAAAATTGCACGCATAATATTCTGAATCGGAAGCTTCTCATTATCCTTCAGGTAAATAGATGCGTTAAACCATGCATTCCAGTGAGCAACACCATAGTAAAGCAAAAGAACTGCCAGTGTTGCCTTAATCAGCGGAACGATAATCTTAAACAGGATAATTACATCATTTGCACCGTCGATGTATGCAGATTCCTTAAGGGACTCCGGAACAGACTCGATCGCTGTCTTACAGATGATGGAATTATATACGCTCAGTGCGCCAGGAAGAATCAATGCCCAGAGAGAATTGTAAAGACCAAGACTTCTAACATTCAAGTATGCAGGAATCATACCACCCGAGAAGAACATCGTAAACATAATTAGTCCCTGAATCAGAGGCTTGAACATAACATCCTTAGATGCCATAAAATATCCTGCGAACAGTGTCAGCAAAATGTTGATTGGCAGAGAAACTGCCAAAACAATCAATGTGTTCTTATATCCAGACAAAAGCAGCGGATGAGAAAATGCCATCTTATAAGCACCAAACGTTACCTCATGCGGCCACAGCATAATACCTGGATGAGATACCAGATAAGTATTCGATGTCATGGATGCACAAAGTACATACCAGATCGGATACAATGTCACAAAACACATGCAGAGAAGAATTACAGTGTTAATAATAACAAATATTTTATCTCCCAAGGAGGATTTCATTTTTTGTTTTTTTACTTTTGTTTGCATCCCAAACTCCCTCCCTTTATTAGAATAAACCTGCATCTGTTGCCTTCTTACTGATCATATTAGTAAGCATCAGGAAGAAAACATTGATAATGGTGTTGAATAATCCAATCGCGGTTGACTTTGAATACATTGGGTTTCCACTTCCGCCAAAGGACAGACGGTATGTATAAGTAGAAATAACATCAGCCGTAATATAAGTTGCTGAATTGTACAGAAGCAATATCTTCTCATAGCCTACGTTTAAGATATTACCCATACGAAGGATAAACAGAACCATGATCGTAGGAACAAGACCTGGCAGTGTAATATGAATCATCTGCTTGAAGCGGTTTGCACCATCCACACGTGCTGCCTCGTACTGCTCCTGATCGATACTAGAAAGAGCTGCCAGATAAATAATGGAGTTCCAGCCAATTCCCGACCATATATCGGAAAGGACATAAATAGTTCGGAAATATGCTGGATTAGCCAGATAATTTTGTGCCTTTCCGCCAAATAATACTGCTATCTGTGCAAACAATCCATCTTGCATACAAAATGTTTTTAAGAGTCCACATAGCACAACCATAGAAATAAAATATGGCATATATGTTATGGTCTGTACTGTTCTCTTAAATGCACTGTTCTTCACCTCATTGATCATAAGCGCCAGAATAATTGGTGCCGGGAATCCGAACAAAATCGTAAGACCACTAATTAAAAATGTATTTTTCAGTAATCGTCCAAAATACGGATCTGTAAAGAAATTCAAAAACCATTTATACCACGGATTGGACCAGCTTGATCCCTCAATTCCACGCGTAATCTTGTAATCCTTAAATGCAATTACAAGTCCATACATCGGTTTATAGCAGAAAAGGAAAAGATAAATCAATACAGGAAGAATCATAATATACTTCCATTTATTTTTATGCCAATCTCTTTTCAGCCGTTTCGATAAGGGTGCTTTGTGTCCCTTAGCTACTGCGTTTGCTTTCATAAGAGCCTCCTTTTTTGAATAGATCAGACATGTCTCTGAAACAATTCCGGCAGTGGAAACTACTTTTTCCACTGCCGGAAAAGGCAGATTACTTATTTTAGAATCTTATTTTGCTTTTTGACATATCTAATCAATAACTGATTATGAACGGTTGATTAACGAGCCAGATATCTGTCATATGCAGCCTGACGGATTTCAAGAATCTCACTCAGGTTATAAGACTCAAGATCTTTCTGATACTGCTCCCATACAGCATCATCATTGATATCCTTAGCACCTGTCAGGAATGAAGCGTAGCTTTCATTTACAAAAGTAGGAATATTCTGGGAAATCTCATCAAGTTTATCAGATTCTTCGATTGTGAAGCTGATACCAACTGGATATCTCCAACCGCTAGTAATCTCTCTGTTCTTCTCTTCATCTTCATCAATATAGAACCAGGTATTATTGGCATCAATTGCAGTCTGGCTATTCTTCTGATACAGAAGGTTAGTAGCCTGAATACAGCAGCTTCCCCATGTTGCACCATTGTACTTTGTCATAGGGTCAGTATCTGGATCATCCTTTACAAGGCTTGTGAACTGCGGAACACCGTCCTCATCATACTCCCAAGATACACCCTCATCACCATAGTTCCAGTAAAGCATACCCTCTTCTGTATATGCATAATTAAGCATCTGTAAGCAAAGCTTCATTGTATCTTCATCTGCAGTCTTTGTTATAACTGTTGTATGTTTTCCAACGCCAGGGCCTCCAAAAACAGCTGAAAGAGAACCATCATCTGCTGTTGGATATGGAATGCCAATCCATGTACCCTCATTTCCAGCAGCTTCCTCTTCCTTGTTCCATATATTCAACTGTCCCATAGACGTGTAGCTGACACCACACTTTTCATTATGGATTTTATCCTTAATGGTCGTATCATCCTCAGTCAGCATATCTTGATCAAGTAGACCTTCACTCCACATCTTATTCATCCAACTGACATAATCACGCCATCCATCATCCGCTGCCCCTAAGCCTACCTTGCCATCATGTACATAATAGCCGTAGTTTGTATTAACCGAGAAACCGGCGTATGCTCCAAATGCGCCACAAATACCCATATCATTGATACGTGTAGAAGCACTATCAAATGTTGCACCATACTTCTCATTAAATACACGGATTACATTCTCAAACTCAGAAATAGTCTTCGGAACTTCAAGACCACACTCATCCAGCCAGTCCTTACGAACAACCGGGCCTTCGTAGCTGTCATTCCAACCGCCATCCTCACGGAAGAATCCAAATGTATAGTAACGACCCTGGTCATCCTTCATCGCCTTGTCATATGCCGGGTTAGTCTGCAGGAATGCATAATAATCTGGTGCATACTCCTGAATATAATCAGTCAGATCCCAGATGATCTCGTCATCAATATACTGTGCTGCATTATCCATTACATAACATTGCATTATATTTGGAAGACTAAACGGATCTGCCATCAATGTGTTTGTAAATGTGTTTGCATCAGAACCTGTGGTCGGGAAACTCCAATCAATATTTACACCAAGATGCTTAGCCAGACCAGTATGGAACGGAGACTCAGATGCATCCTTAAATTTTTCATGAGGCACAATACCTTCCTGTGCATACCAGGAAACGCTCTCAATATCTGTCTCAAGAGGATAAGTGATGCTGCTTGTCTTCTCTTCTGCTGCTGCAGGCATAGCGAACATTGATGCTGCCATCGCTGTCATTGTGATGGCGCTAACCATCTTCTTCATGTTTTTTTTCATTTTTATTCCTCCCTTTCATGACAAAACATAACAAAACTCAATACCACTATTTGCAATAAGAAGCAGGATTATTTTTCCATCTTCACCGCAAAAAAATTCAATTTCATTTGCTTTTTGTTTTGTTATTTGTCATATTTTTATTGTTTTAAAACCGTGTCGCAACCATGATTATGAATTTTTCACAATCATTTCTCATTTTTTTCAAAACGTTTTGTTTGATTACATTATATCAGCACTTTTCTATAAAACATTGCTTTTTAGGTGCAAAATGTGTGTTTTTGTGTTCTTAGCAACTTAAAAACTCATCAATATCAACATTATTTTTAACTTTTAATCCCTTTATTTATAGATTTAGCTTTACCATATAGATAGAATCATCACTTTTTCCATATTGTTTTGGCGAGCATCCGAATGTTTTTGTGAAGCTTTTTATGAAATGTGCATAATCTTTAAATCCACTCTCGTAGCATGCCTCTGTTACTGATGCACCTTCTACAAGAAGCTTCTGCGAATATACAAGACGCTTTGAAATAACATAATTCCACAATCCATATCCTGTGCTTTTTTTAAACTCATGGCTCAAATAATAGCGACTGACATTTAAAGCATCTGCAATGTCCTGCACAGAAATATCCTCCGTCATATGTACATTAACATATTCAAGCGCCTCACCGACAAGACCTGACACACTTTCCCAAGGTCCAGCTCCTTCTTCCTGACGCATTTTCTGCGAGAGCTGCAAAAGCAGAATCTGAAACCACGCAGCTCCCAAAAGATCTGCTCCAAACTCCTTTTTCTTCCACATTTTCTTCATCTGCAGCTGATTACTTATAAACTGCGACATTTCTTCCTCTGAAAGATGAATAATATGCGTCCTATTCTTATGAAATACGCCTAAAAGGTTAGTCTGCGCCGTTGACAACTCCTTTAGCATGCTGTCTGATACATGAATCACAATGCGCTCATATTCAGTATTATCCAAAATAAAAATACGATGCATCTCACGTGGACTTACAATTACTACATCACCATACTCGAGTTTTTTCCTTCTTCCTTCAATCCAACACTCCGCATTTCCGCGGATAAATACTAATAACTCATAATGAGTGGAATGAATATGAAGCCCCCACTGCTGCAGCGTTGTAGTCGGATGCGTAATTTCAAAATTATGCTGAAAATCTGTCACCTCATAGGTCTGACATTTCTTTTGATTTCCAAATTCATCCATAAAAAAAGCCCCTTTCTTCAAAATTTGCATTTTGTCAGCCGTATTGGGACTATTATACAAATTTTCGAAGAAAAAGGCAATTTTTTTCAAATTTCAAACATCATTTAGCATTCACGTTGCATTTTCTTATGCAAACTGTTCTGTCAGCGTAACCGCCTCAATCCAGCACGCTTTTTTATCATCCATTTTTGGCCATTCCTGCAGGTAGATATGATCTCCCTCATGCAATGGATGAAGCACTGCTGTGATTTTTGTTGGGAAGTCAAAATATCCTAAACTAAAGAGTGCCTTCTGACCCGTATAGAAATAATCGTTTACCTTTCTGCCATTTACAAAAAGTTCCATGCTTTCACATGCATAATCAAAAGAAAGAATACAATCATAGCCTTCCTTACGGCCATTTCTATTTTCCCTTTCATACTGCATGCTGATCTCATAGATCTTTTCGTCACCATTTAATGTTTCTGGCTGACCGCAGCTGTTTACAAGCTTGCCAGAAAGCTCCTCTGATGTCTTGGCAGACTGTGCAAATAAAACGCTTGTCTGTACATTTGCATTATTCTGGCTTCTCTTATAAACTGTAAGCTCACCCTCGCCTGCAATCTCCTTAAAATCTGCCGGTAATACATCCTTTGACAGCTTCGGGAATGTACGAATAATAGTTTCTTCACCGCCAACTACACGAAGAACACCGCTCTCTTCCCATACAAAATCATCTGACAACACAAGATATTCCTGATGATCCTTTAATGTAACTCTTGCTGCTGACAATGCGTCTGCACGGCTAAGATGCAGAACCTTCGCAGGTGTACCATCCCATGTAAACTGTGGGTCTTTATCACCGTAGAATACGTATACATCCTCATCCTTGCATGACAGCTTGCAAAGAGGTGTCGCAAGTGCACTCACCAAAACTGCATTTTTGAGCTTCATATTATATGGATAGAATGCGTACTCGCCAGAAGCAATATCTGTTTTAGGAAAACGAACTGGCTCACCTTTTGTTTTTCCTTCAAGCACAACATCTTTATGATCATCCATTGTCAATCGTCTCTGATAGTTGTTTACAAAGATATAGCCATGGCTATCGTCGTGACGAATGGACATGCGAAGCGTATGGGTGTCACCCGGCTTTACAAATTCCGGATCAATATCGGCTGGAAGCACTGCCAAATCACCACCAAAATCCTGTAAAAAGTAAGCAAGCAGGCGA
This sequence comes from Anthropogastromicrobium aceti, assembly GCF_020687335.1. NCBI lineage: Bacteria > Bacillati > Bacillota > Clostridia > Lachnospirales > Lachnospiraceae > Anthropogastromicrobium > Anthropogastromicrobium aceti. Next base: position 566 of record NZ_JAJEQN010000007.1, on the reverse strand, counting down.
ATCTCACGGTAATTGTCAGAGATCGTTCCGTACTGGCGAATCGGTGCATTAAAATCATAGTTAATCTCTGGAAGATCATTTGAATATCCTGTCGCACGGCTCTCCTGAAGTGTGGAAAGCTTGCTATCTGGATTGCTGCCACCATGATACATGTAGTAGCCTAGCAGTCCAACACCGCTTCCAAGCTTTGTAAGCGACATCGCACCCACATCATTTCCAGAAACAATAGGACGTCTGTGCTTTGTCACCTGTAAGCCGCCGCCAAGCTCTGCTGTAAGATACGGAAAATCATCCTGATTGAATGTAACTGTATCGTCCACATGATGATCACTTGCAATAAGTGCATCGTTTCTGATATGGCTAAATACATAATTTGAGTTTGGCTCAATCTCGGTAATGCGCTGATCCCAAGGTGCCTCGCAGTAACCACCCATGACAGGAAGAAGTCCTCCAGTCACAGCGCCGCCCCAGCCTGTTGCCGTGTAAAGTGGCAGATCAAAACCGATCTCTCGTGCCATTGCTGTAAGTGTGCGCATATGCTGCTCACCCTTTTCTCCATTATATCC
>NZ_JAJEQN010000079.1:0-5099 GCF_020687335.1 Anthropogastromicrobium aceti | reverse complement strand
AGCGGATATATTGCAAGTTCCCTAAAGTGTTACCACTTTAGAACTTGTGAGGGTGGCAAGCCCCCCTTCAATCCCCCTTTTTAGAGAGCCGAAAGGCTCATAATTTGACGGTGGTAGCACCGAAGAAAGAGAGGTCAAAGGCATGAAAAAAGAAATGGATAAAATTCAGTTTGAGTACAGATACGAGGTGCAGGAGCTGATGAAAGTAATTGATAAATATGTAAAACAGAACCCGGCAGAAAAGGAAAATAAGACGCTGGAGCGTTTCTTTGACTTACTTGATGTCATGGATATGGAGTGGTAAGGGCATGAACAAGACAAGACCAAAGCAGTTATCATTCCGAGTAAGTGAAGAAGAATACCAGCAGTTGCAGGAGAAGATTTCAGAGAGTGGAAAGAACCAGCAGGAGTATATCCTTTCCTGTGTGCTGGAGAAGCAGATCGTGAATACGGACGGTATCAAAGAACTTATCCCGGAACTGAAACGGATAGGGAACAACCTCAACCAAATAGCAAAGAGGTGTAATGAGGGGGGAATGTTGCCGAGTGAAGCGGAAGTGCGGAAGCATGGAGAGGAGCTGAACAAAGTATGGCAGTCATTAAGGCGGTATCTTCAAAGGCGGGCATAGGGCACGCAATAGATTATGTGACGAAAAAAGAAAAGACAGAGGAGAAGCTTGTCAGCGGTCTGCATTGTGAGCCGGAGACGGTCAAGGAGGAAATGCAAGCCACAAAGGAGCTGTGGGGCAAGACGGACGGAAGAACCTATAAGCATTATGTGCAATCCTACCATGAGGACGAGGAAATAACCCCGGAGCAGGCTCACAAGAACGCTGTCGAGCTGGCAGAGCATACAAAGGCATGGAAAGGGCATGAAGTTCTGATAGCCACGCATATAGACAAGGGGCATATACACACGCACTTTATTGTCAATTCCGTAAATTATGAGAACGGTCATAAGCTCCAATGGAGTAAGCACGACCTTAAAGACTTAAAGGAACGGTGCAACGAGCAGAGCTGGGAACAGGGCTTGCATGTGCCGGAGAAAGGAAAGACATTTGCTGGAGAAGTCCGGGAAGAAACGGTGGCATGGAGCAAAGACACCTACCAGCTTTTGAAACAGGCAGAGCAGGGAAAGGTCAAAAGCTATGTGCAGGATATTGCCCTTGCGGTGCTGGATTGTAAGGAAACAGCGACCAGCCGGGAAACCTTTATCCGGCTGATGAATGAAAGAGGGTACGGGGTGGACTGGCAGGACAGCCACAAGTACATCACATATACCGACTTAGCCAGGGAACAGGCAGGAGAAAAGGCTTGTAAAATCAGGGATAACAAGCTGGAAAAATACTACAATATGGATTTTGGAAAGGAGAGTATGGAGCATGAGTTTGAGAGAAATGCACGAACAGCAGAAGCAGAGCAGTCCAAGAGAGCAGCTTCAAGAGTTAAACCGACAGAGCCGGACAGAGCTGGAAAACAGTCTGCTCAAAGAAGCGTTGGCGATGTCGAGCGAGAACTGCGAGGAATTGATGAAGCAGTCAAATCAAGAACAAGTGAGGGCAGAGCAGAACAGGCAGAGAGACGCAGAGCAGAACAGGAAGCTCATCAGCGAGCTGAAGCAGAGCGTAGAGCTGCTGAAGAACAGCAACGAATTGCTTCAAGACGCTATATCGGGCGAGATTGGGAGCCTGAAAGATGAGGTTAAGGAAAACACCGTCCAAGAGGTTAGAAAGGCGTTACAGGCGAATATAGAGGCTATACAGAGGGCTACAAAGCTTCTTGAGAAGCAGTCTGATACACTTACGAGCGTGATGAAGCAGAAGATCCGGGAGCTTGAGGAAAGTAAGAACAGTTTTTTTAGATATGAGGGCTTGAAGTTGTACCTGTTTTGGGGCGGTATGGTCTGCAATATTTTAGTGTTTCTTATGCTGTTGTATGGTATGATTAGTAAGTAAAAAGAAATCGATAAATTAGAATTTTAAAAAGGAGTGTGATGACCATGATTTTTGATTTTGAGCCTTGGCAATTAGATATTGATATTGACTTAACTAAACAATTATATAGAAGTTGTAAAGGAGACTTTGTATGGGTAGAAAAGAAATAACAACAAAAGAAGATTTAATGAAAGTAATAGAATTATTCGAAAATACTGGAATTACATACTGGTTGGATGGCGGATGGGGTGTAGATATTTTAGCTGGTAAACAAACAAGAATTCATAGAGATATAGATATAAATTTTGATGCTCAACATACGGAAAAATTGTTAAATGTGCTTTTGAATCTGGGCTATAAAATTGATACAGACTGGAAACCGGTTAGAATAGAGTTATATAGTGATGAACTTGGTTACTTAGACATTCACCCGTTCGTTTTAAATGAGGACGGAACTTCAAAACAAGCTGATTTAGAGGGTGGATGGTATGAGTTTGAAAAAGATTACTTTGGTAGTGTTTTTTTTGAAGGCAAAACAATTCCTTGTATATCTTTAAAAGGCCAAAAAGTTTTCCATTCAGGTTATGAATTAAGAGATAAAGATAAGCATGATATTTCAATTCTTGAAAGTTTATCAAAATAACATCGCTGTAATTTCTAAGATAAATTGCAGTTTGTCGGTACGAAGAAAAAGGTGCAAAAATGTATTGATAAGATTAGCGGTCAAGGCGAGAGGGAGTGAGGTGTAGATATTGACATCAAAAAGGCACTCCCTTATACTTGAGAGAAAAAGGTAAAAAAAACTCATTGATAAGATTAGCGGTCAAGGCGAGAGGGAGTGAGGTGTAGATATTGACACTCAAAAGGCACTCCCTTATACTTGACGGAAAAAGGTAAAAAAAACTCATTGATAAGATTAGCGGTCAAGGCGAGAGGGAGTGAGGTGCAAAAGACTATGGCAAAATACACCAAAAGGAGAGATAAAAGAGGGTATGAGTGGAAGTCTGCTTATCGGGAGAAAGAAGCCCTTATGTTGGAGAGGGGATACCCGGAAGTAAGTCCTCATGATTTCTATCGGGAGTTGTTTCCGGCTGGCAGTCTCCAGCAAGAGCCGGAGGACGGAAAAGGTAATATTATAGCGACACAGATTAGACCGTCTGGCAAAGGAAGAACCCGGCAGTGGGTAATTGATGATAGTCTGAAAATGCTGGATAAGGTCATAGGAGATAGGTTTGGGCTGATACCGCCTATTAGTTTTTACGGAAAGTCACACACGAAAGAGAACGCTCATGAGCTGTTTGCGGTGGTGGTGGACGTGGATTATGTAGGCAAACAGCAGTTAAAGAACCTGTTGAAGCAGTTTGGGAATGGTGTGCAGCTTCGTCCGACTTATCTTGTCAGCTCCGGCAAGGGGGTACATCTTTACTATTTCTTGCAGGAGCCGGTTCAGTTGTATCGAAACCGGGAAGAAGTGCTTGCGGAGCTGAAAGAAGCCTTTATCCGGCGGCTATGGAATGATACCAGCTCTATCCGTCCGGACAGCCCGGATATAACCGGAATTTATCAAGGTTTCCGGTGTGTGGGGAGTCAGTCGAAGCTGGGTGCAGATTTCCCAGTAAAAGCCTATAAGCTGTCAGAGAACCGTTACACGCTGGAGGACATAAAAGCCAGCATACCGAGCTGTAAGGTAGACCTTGCTCCGTTGTACGAGAAGCCGAGAAGAAAAAGTACCGTTACGCTGGAAGAAGCAAAGGAGCTGTACCCGGAATGGTATGAGAAGCGGATCGTGCAGGGAGAGCCGAAGCAGAAAAGTAAGAAGCAGGGCGGTACGTGGGTATGTAACGAAGCTTTATATGAGTGGTGGAAACGGAAAATAACCGAGGAAGTGAAAGCCGGAGGGCGTTACTTTTCTATTATGGCGTTGTGCTCTTATGGCTTGAAGTGTGGCATATCCGAGCAGAAGATACGGAGAGACGCCTATGCGTTCCTGGACCATTTAGAGAGCCTTACCGAGGACGAGGACAACCATTTCAGCCGGGCAGATGTGAAAGACGCTCTTCGGGCATTGAAAGGGGACAGAAAAAGGCTGTCAACGATAGCAAGCCGGGAATGGATAGAGGACAACACAAAGGTTACGATACCAGCAAATAAGCGGAATTACAGAAAGCAAAAAGACCATGTAAAGGTTATGAATACTATGAAAGCTTTAAAAAAGCAGTTAGGAGAAGAAGTAAAAGAGGGTAGACCAAAAGGGAGTGGAACAGCGGAGCAGACAGTCAGAGAATGGCAGGAGAGCCACCCAGCAGGAAAGAAAGCGGACTGCATTCGAGAGACAGGATTGAGCAAGCCCACCGTTTACAAGTGGTGGAAGTAGGGCATACTTGAAATGCCGAAAGGCATATGCTATAATGCCAGTAGGCAAGAAAGACGAAAGTGCTCATTGTGGCACGCAAAAAGCCCCGGAGGTCGCAACTCCGGGGCTTTTCTATTCCGTTGTGGCAAGGTGGCTTATTCCTTAGGCTGGCTACCGCCTATTTATCTCCGTCCAGCCATTTGCAGATGTAGTAGGCGACTACACTTGCCAAGACAGAGAGTAAGAAAGACGAAAATATACTCATGGTGGCACACCCCCTTTCTGTACCTGTATAGGGGTGGTAGCGTCGCTCATTATACCATAGTGGCAGAAATGCCACAAGAAGCCATTTCCCCTTGTTTATTATCAAAGCCATAAGGAAAAGAGTGTCAAGGGCGGTCATAGACCGCAGCGTTTACCCTTGATACTCTTTTTTGTTGGCTATAATGCCGGAGGGGAAAACGGCTGTCCGTCCGTTCCGTTACTTCCCCCTGTGCTTCATTGTCCGTTCCGGCGGAAGAAAGTAAAGGGTGGTCTGCGACCATTTTTTATCTGCTGTACTCGCTGATCGGCAAGCCGAAGCTCATACTGCAGATAAAAAACAAGCCCTTGACTTTCTTCCACCTACACTTCCAAAGTCGCCCAAGAGGAAGTAAGCTCCACTATATTCTTGGCAGAATATACGCACGAATATATCCGCTTGATATAGGGTGTCTATCATGCTATAATATGTGTAGCGGATATATTGCAAGTTCCCTAAAGTGTTACCACTTTAGAACTTGTGAGGGTGGCAAGCCCCCCTTCAATCCCCC
>NZ_JAJEQN010000078.1:0-5153 GCF_020687335.1 Anthropogastromicrobium aceti | reverse complement strand
CGCCATATAAAATTGCTATTCTGTCTGAATGCAAGCATTCACAGAAAGCAATTTTGCATGGCTCTGAATAGTTACCAAAAATCTTTATTTCTTACACTACTGTAAGTTTTAGGGCGGAAAATGTAAGCCAATTCAATGGCAATGCATTTTCCGTTTTGTTATACTATGCCTTGTAAGAAAGAATTACAGGAGGTACTTAATACCATGACAATACTTGAAGTAAATGGATTGAAAAAAATATATTCCACCCGCTTTGGCGGCAATAAGGTTGAGGCACTGAAGAATGTAAATTTCAGTGTAGAGCAGGGCGAGTATGTTGCTATTATGGGCGAATCTGGTTCAGGCAAAACAACACTTTTAAATATCCTTGCTGCTTTAGATAAACCAACTGAAGGCAATGTAATTTTAGATGGCAATAATCTGTCAAAATTGAAGGAATCTCAAATCTCAGCATTTCGCCGTGACAATCTCGGCTTTGTATTTCAGGATTTTAATCTGCTAGACACCTTCACACTTGAGGACAATATTTATCTTCCACTTGTACTTGCCGGAATACCTTACAAAAAAATGCATGATCGTTTGGTGCCAATCGCAGAACGTCTTGGTATCAGCGCATTACTTAAAAAATATCCATATGAGGTTTCAGGCGGACAAAAGCAGCGTGCCGCAGCTGCCCGCGCATTAATTACAAATCCGAAGCTTATTTTGGCTGATGAACCAACTGGTGCACTCGATTCAAAGGCATCTGATGAGCTGCTTAGTTTATTTTCAGAGATTAACCGCACCGGGCAAACAATTGTAATGGTAACGCATTCTGTCAAGGCAGCCAGCACTGCCGGACGTGTTTTATTTATTCGAGACGGCGAGGTTTTCCACCAAATTTACCGTGGAAATGATACTGATGAACAGCTGTATCAAAAAATTTCTGATACACTGACACTTCTTGCAACAGGAGGTGATCGCCGATGAAAACAGGATTTTACCCGAAGCTTGCCTTCGACGGCATAAGGAAAAATCGCAGGATGTATGTTCCATTTATTTGCACCTGTATTGGAATGGTGATGATGTTCTATATCATTTCTTATCTGCACTACAGTGATACAATTGCATCTATGAATGGCGGCCAGATCATGCGCTCTACGCTTAATCTTGGCAGCATTGTAGTAGGTATTTTTTCCTGTATTTTTCTGTTTTACACAAACTCCTTTTTAATTCGAAGACGAAAAAAGGAATTTGGTCTGTATCACATTCTTGGTATGGGAAAACTAAATATTGCACGCATTTTATTTTGGGAAACGCTTTTGACAGCAGTGATTTCTCTTGTTTTCGGCATAGGTTTTGGCATTTTATTTTCGAAGCTTGCTGAACTTGCCATGGCTCGTCTGACACACGCTCAGATTATTTATTCCATGCATATTTCACCAGACTCCATTTTATTTACACTAACTGTATTTGGCTGCATTTTTATTCTGCTATTTTTTAATACACTCCGTCAGATTCATTTTTCAAATGCTATTACACTTGTTAAAAGCGAATCTGTCGGTGAAAAACCACCGAAGGGAAATATTCTTTTAGGTCTTCTAGGTATGATTTGTTTAGCTGCTGCCTATTATCTTGCAGTAACAGTTGCAGATCCTGTATCAGCACTTGGCATGTTTTTCATTGCTGTCATTCTTGTTATCGTTGGAACTTATCTGATTATGATTGCAGGCTCTGTGCTTTTCTGTCGTCTGCTACAGAAAAATAAGCGCTATTACTATAGGGCAAATCATTTTGTGTCGATCTCCTCGATGGTCTACCGAATGAAGAGAAATGGTGCCGGACTGGCTTCGATTTGTATTCTTGCTACGATGGTACTCGTCATGCTTTCCACTACAGTAAGCTTATACTTCGGTATGGATGATGTATTATCAAATCGCTATCCGTATCAATTTAATACAACTGTTTTATATAATTCCTTCGATACAATGTCTGATGAAAATACAGCATCAATTCGCAAGCTTGCATCTGATGCTATGGATAAATATGAATGTACACCATCCAATGTTTCTGATTATCGCTCTGCCTGTTTTTACGGCTATTTAATTGATAATGACTTTGTATGCGATACTCCGTTTGACAGCCATTCTGAAACAGCAAATTACCTTGAAGGCAAAATATTTTACTTCGTTCCACTTTCAGATTACAACAAAATGATGGGCACGAATGAAACTCTTGAATCTGATGAAGCGCTGCTTTTTTCAACTCGGGACTCTGCTTATAATGAAAGCACGATTTCCTTTGAGCATGGCATGACATACACAATCAAAAAGCAAATTGACAAATTTAGACCTGACGGCAATTCAATGGCAAATATTTCCACTACATTTGTCTTAATCGTTCCAGACATTCATGCGGCAGTTGATGCCATTGCAGCATTGCCTGGTAATGAAAAGTCCGTTTACTTTTATTGGCACTATAACTTTGATACCAACTTAAATCGTGATGATCAGATTTTACTGGCAAATGATCTTTCATCCACTATTTCTGATTTTTTCACACAAAGCTATAAACAAAACACAGGAATTAAAAGCTGCCAATTTGAAAGCCGCGCTGCCAATTATGAGGATTTCTTCGCTGATTTTGGTGGGTTGTTCTATCTGGCAATTGTCCTTAGCATTGTCTTCTTGCTAGCTGCTGTATTGATTATCTATTACAAGCAGATTTCAGAAGGCTATGAAGATCAGGCACGTTTTGATATTATGCAAAAGGTAGGCATGACAAAAAAAGAAATTCGAAAAAGCATCAACTCACAGCTTTTGACTGTCTTTTTCCTGCCTCTTGTCGGTGCCGGTACTCATTTGATCTTTGCCTTTCCGATGATTAGAAAAATCCTGCTGCTGTTTAATTTAACAAATCTGCATCTATATACAATTGTTACGTTAATCAGCTTTGGAGCATTTGCGATCTTCTACACAATTGTGTACCGCATCACATCAAACGCATACTACCATATTGTAAGTGGTGCCTCTAACAGCAGATAATCTTGACTTTCTCGCTGAAAATGTGTATCCTCTTCTTAAATTAATGTAAGAAAGGAAGGAAAATTTTATGGGTTGCCTTGGGAATATTATATGGATGCTCTGCGGAGGTCTTGTCAGTGCACTAGGATATTTAATTGCCGGATGTATTTGGTGTATCACCATTGTGGGAATCCCGGTTGGCATGCAATGCTTTAAGTTAGCCGGCCTGGCACTTTTTCCGTTTGGAAAGGATGTTACATACGGTGGTGGACTTGGAAGCTTTTTACTAAATATCATCTGGGCCATTTTCTTTGGTATCCCGATTGCACTGCACTCTCTATTATGGGGCTGCATCATGTGTATCACCATAATCGGTATTCCATTTGGTCTGCAGCATTTTAAAATGGCAAAGCTGGCGCTGATGCCTTTTGGAACAGTTGTGTATTAATTTAATCATACACAAAAGCTTCGAGAGCTCTTTCGTACAGAGTTCTCGAAGCTTTTTTATGTTTTTGAGGATCCCAAGCTCAAAGCCTTTAGTGCAAGCACGAACGGCTTTTGAAGCTTTTGACCCTGGTATCATTTTATCGAAGAATAATATAAACCGCATAAACTAAATACATTGCTACCATTGCAATTCCTTCTCTTCTGCTGATCTTTTTCTTTGTCGCTGCAAAAATCCATACAACAACTGAGAATACTACTAAAATGATAATATCAATCACATTTTCGCGAATCAGGCTGACTGGATTGATTGCAGATGCAATTCCAAGGACCATTAAAATATTAAAAATATTTGATCCGACTGCATTTCCTACTGCCATATCAACCTCATTTTTGCGCGCTGCTACAACAGATGTAACAAGCTCTGGAAGTGATGTTCCAATAGAAACAATAGTAAGTCCTACAAGCGTCTGACTCATTCCAAGATCAATTGCAATGCGGCTTGCCGTATCTACAGTCAAATCTCCGCCAATCGCAATTGCAATTGCACCGCCAACGATATAAAGAATGCTCTTAGGATATGACATTACCTTTAACTCTTCTGCGTCAAATTCGTCATTTGCTTCGACTTCTTTTCCCTCTGCTCTTGCCTTCATCGCACTTTTTATCATCAGTCCAATATAACCTGCGAAAAGGATAAGAAAAAGGATTCCATCAAAATGGCCAAGCGTCATGCCAGTTGCATCACCAACTGCAATCATTCCAAGACCAAGCAGCAATAATGCACAGATAATTGAAAACGGAATATCGCGCGTTACTGTCTCTCTTTGCACATAAATTGTAGAAAGAATAGAACAGACACCGATAACAAACATCAAATTGAAAATATTTGACCCGACTACATTACTGATGGCAAGTGTATTGTTATCTACTAAAGATGCAGTTACACTGACAGCTGTTTCAGGAAGTGATGTTCCCATTGCTACAATTGTTAATCCGATAATAATGGACGGCACTGCCAGCTTCTTTGCTACGCTTGAGCTTCCCTCCACAAAAAAATCCGCTCCTTTTACCAAAAGTGCAAATCCTACTACAAGAAGCAGAATTACAACGAAAAGCGGTGCACTGTTGATGAAATCACCCATCATTTCCTCCTTTTTTATTCCGCAAGATACGTTATTAACAAATAAAAAAGACCCATGTATGCGTACACTAAAAAAACGCATACATGAGTCTCATTCTTTAAGATTTGCCAGGCAAAAGCCGGGGTTGTTGACAAACCACGATTATCGCGAACTACTCCCTCACGGAATATTATTTTGTTTTTTAATTGCTAACTAACTTGTTAACGCAGAATACTATACCATATACACTAAAGGAAAGTCAATCACAAATTTTAATAACCATTCACCTTCGGGCTTTGTTATAAATATTGGCTTATCTGTAAACTATAACGTTAACTCCAGCCATCCGGCAGATACTTCTTTGTGTTTGCAACCATAGTGCGAAGCAGCTTGTCAGCATCATCTTTGCTGCAGGTAACAAGCGGATCACGGCGAAATGCACGAAGCGTGATACTCCCACGCGCGATCTTGCGAACGGGCGGGGCTTCTTGAGACATGGTAGAACGCCTCAAAGGGCCATCACAAGCCCTCTACACCCTGTTACGAGCTTACCTTTAAGCCGTCTTTTTTGCGGCTGTTTGTT
>NZ_JAJEQN010000077.1:0-5239 GCF_020687335.1 Anthropogastromicrobium aceti | reverse complement strand
TCGATGGAACTGAATCTTCACATTCGCGTTCTCTGGGCCACAAGATCTCCCAGATGGATACTAAGTCAAATACCCGTTTTGCCGGGAACAGGCACTAGATGCTAAGACGCATGATCAGAGCCTGTTCCTGAGGTGTTAATGTAATGTCATGGGCGTGTCAAAGGGCTGCTGCACGACGGCTTTTTTCTTTTGCCGTCGCCCGGCAGTTTGCTCAGTATTCGTTTTTAGACGCATTGGGTGAAGAACACTGTTTCAAGTTCATTGAAGTTGCGTGGATTTTCTACTTGGAATACTTTTCGCTCTCGATCAACAAAAAGAACATTGTCACAAAAATTTGCTGCCAAATCCAAATTGTGAATCGAAAACAGCACAAGATTTCCAGCATCCCGGTATTCCAGCAGCATCTTCTTTAAGATAGCGACGCTTTCTGGGTCAAGCCCATTGAACGGTTCATCTAAAATCAGATTGCTTGCGCCAGAGAGGAACGCCGCCATCAGATATACTTTTTGCTTCATACCCAAAGAATAGTTCGCAATATACTCATTCAGTGACCGATCCAGCTTAAACATGACCGACAACCTTTTGAGTTTTTCTTCCGCTATCTTTTCGTCTTGGCGGTATAGTTGGATGATAAATTTTAAGTATTCGGCTCCAGTTAAATTCAAAAACATTTCTTTGCTGTCTGGTACATAGAAAAAGTGAAATTTAACCTCAAACAATCGGTTGTTAATCCCATCAATCGACACTTTGCCACGGTCAAAACTGAAAGGTTGTGTAATGGCGTTTAACAATGTTGACTTACCGATCCCATTTATACCAACTAATGCATAGATGCGGTGATTTTTTAGAGAGCAGGAAACATCTTCAAATATCGTTTTATCACCATAGCTTTTGAAAAGGTTGTTCACTTCAATCACGGAAAATCCTCCTTCCTCCTGCAAAACAGCCAATAGCTGAACTCTGCCACAACAATAGCTGCACTAATACAAGTTGAAAATAAAAGTGCTGACATTGGAATGGCTCCTTGTGCCACAAAAGTAATTTCACAGATTGTCAGGGCCACACTGACAAAAAGAACAATTACTTTGCTGATATTTCCGTGCAGCAATTCATTGGTACTATTTGTTGAGCGCGGCATCTTGTAGTCTAAGAAAACACCCAACCATGAGCAAGCGTAGTTCATCATGGTTCCATAAATCAAGAGCAGACAAGCATCAGCGACGGACAGCCCATGAAGAAAAACGGTTCCGAACCAAAACAAAAAGATTGTTATTTCGCCCCAGATAAACCCTTGTATAGTTTTCCATAAAAATAGCTGGTGCGTTGAAATAGGAAGAAATGCAAGATAGCTTCTGTTGGGATCGCTAGAATATGCCGTACTTGATATGGTATTGACCGCACAGCAAGATACCAGCAAAAATAGCTCCAATGAATACGTTCCCGGCAAACCAAGTTTCCCAAAATTGCGAAGCAAAAATCCACACAGAATAAAAACAGTTAAGATGTTTTTGATGTTGGAAAAGAAAATCAGCTCTTTGTTCCTTGATACTCTTTTCCATTCAAGCAGCAAATAAGGGTTCTTTATCTTTGTCAATCGAACCGCTCTGCTTTTTCTCCTGTGCTGGAAGTTTTGAGTATTTATATACCCCCTGATAAACCAATATTTCGCCCCAATTAAGGACATCACAGCGAACAACAGAAAAGCCGCTATCGCAATCAGAAGCCAGCAGATCGGCACAAATATTGTGTTTATTAAATTCAAAATGCGCGGCTCGAATAAAAGGATGGTCACGACATTTCCGGCTACTACCGCCAGCAATAGAAATGCTCCATACTGGAAAACAATAAATCCATATCCAACGAGTGCAGATGAAATGAGCGTTCCAATCAGTTCAGAAACCAGAAATACAAGAAAATCAATCGCAAGAACGCTCAACCAGCAGAACAGTATAATTCCCAATGTTACAATCCAATCCGTATGATCGTACAGAAAATAAGGCCAGAAAGCGCAAACGGAGATCCCAAGCTGCAAAAGAGCAAGGCGACTAATTACCAGAAAGACAAGTCTATCTGCAACAATGGGAAAGCATAACACATCTTTTATCCGACGGTTTGCAAAAAGCTGATCTGGGATTTTATATACGGTATAAACTGCGTATCTGTTCTTTTGTCATTTGCGGCTCATATCTCATCAGTTCATCAATGCTGATGTTGAAGTAGGTTGCCAACTGCGGCAACAGCGTTATATCTGGATAAGTCATGCCGGTTTCCCATTTTGAAACTGCGGCTTTTGAAACTCCCATATATGCAGCCAATTCATCTTGAGTAATTCCCCGTTTGTGGCGATTTTCAATCAAGACGCGGCCAAGATTGATTTCTTTCATCATAGGTACCTCCTGATTAACAGTATAAGAAAGCAAGGGTAAAAAAACAATGGAGCTATACTTTACTTATTTTTGAAAAGTCAACTTGTAGGAAATAAGCAATTAAACCTATTATACTTCATATCAAAAACAGCAGCAAGTAAAGCTATTCTGGCGCAGCTCTGACGAGTAAACTTCTCGTTTTTTTCTTTTACGGAATTTCTACCAAGCTGTCAAAACTTTTGTTCTGTTCTTTCTTTTTAAGGCACAGACTTTCCTCGTGTTACTTTTTTGTTCCTATTCTGATTGACATTCATCTCAATCACCTTCCTTCAACCAACCAGGCTACTCAAACCGGATTTGACATTGCTCTTACTTTTTTGCCGGGTCGAGTAGACGTACCTTTCACAAGGTACGTCCATCTACAGATCCGGACGTGCGGCTTTCCCGCATCCGGCTCCTCATATGGCTAATCGTTTGTCTGATCTCTGTGTACCCGACACTTTTCTCCCTAAAATCAATTTCCTCGTCATGTCAATCTCTGTGTATTGGACAAGTTTCTTTCTTGGATATCGCCATATGTGGCTCCCTTCCCTCCAGTGGCATTACCCACCTTCTTCGGTGTCGGGTAAGGGAGATTCCTTCCAGTTTCTCCCTCCCCTAAGAACGGAACATGCAACTTTCACTGCATTCCGCTCACGCATCTATAACACATAATACCTATATGCGCAGCATTATTGGAACTCATTGCCATTTTTCTTTTCTGGCGATGTTTTTGAGAGCGTTTTTGAAAATATTCCTTATCCAGAAAGGCATTCTTATCCAGAGCCATTTGACTTTTCCTAACTATCGGCATGTCCGACATACTGAATAGAATGCTCTTTTCTGTTCGAAATGCCCATCTCCTTCCTTTGTATTCTTTCCAGTATTTATCGACAATCCATTGATGCTTTTTATTCGGATGTCTGCGCTTTGCCCATTTCCATAACATTTTCCATGTACGGTTGTCTATCGTGCCAAAACATTTCTTCGCACAGGTTCCCTGATGGTAATTCGCCCATCCGATTAAAACTTGATTTAATCTCTGAATGAGTATTTCTTGTTTTGTCGTCCGATTGTTTTTGATTATTTCACTGATCTTCTTCGTGACTTTACGCATAGATTTAGAGGAAGGCTTAATTATCAGCTTTCCTTTGAACTTACGGAAATTCCATCCCAGAAAATCAAATCCACTGTTTATATGTGTAATTACAGTCTTTTCCATTGATAATGTTAGCCCTCTTTCTCTCAGAAAGCTTTCCAGCATCTGCTTAATGGCTTCCAGTGTTTCCTTATCAGATGCCGTTACAATGAAGTCATCCGCAAATCGTACCATATGCACTTTATGGCTATTGTATTTCACTCCGAATGTTTTCTTGACTTTACTCCTCCAATATACATTTAGAATCATGGGTTCCATCCCATCTAGTACCATGTTTGCATACGTCGGTGATATAACTCCGCCTTGTGGTGATCCTTCCGTCGTAGGATAAAGCTTTCCTTTATTGATGTATCCACATTTCATAAATTCCTTCAATATCCTCTTGTCAGTTGGGATATGCTCCATCATCCACTCATGGCTGATCTTATCAAAGCAGCTTTTTATATCGCCTTCAAGTATCCACTGTGGTGAATCTTTTCTGCTGAGTATTCGAAATGCATACTCTCTTGCATCTTCTGGGCTTCTGTATTTGCGAAATCCAAACGATATCCTGTCCGCAGTTGTTTCCGCTACTGGCTCTAACGCCAACAGTTGAAGTGCTTGCATCGCTCGGTCTCTCATTGTTGGAATTCCAAGCGGTCGCTTTTCTGTTTTCCCAAATTTCTCAATGTAAATCCGCTTTAGTGGTTTTGCATGATAGGTTTGACAGTTTAGCTCATTAACCGCCTTCATCTTCTCAGCATCTGTTTTCCATAGTTCTCCATCAATTCCCGGTGTCCTTTTTCCTTTGTTTGTAATTACACGTTTAACAGCTATTGCTTTGGCATAGAACGAATTCGTCATTAAATACTGGAGTCTTTTGACTAACCTCCATTTTTGTTCCAATGTTGCCTTTACAATTCGAATCTGTAGTCTGCTAACTTGTTCTTCTGCTTCTGTCCAGTTGATCTGGCTCCATCGAAGTTTCATGTCTGCATTGTCCTCACTTATCGCGTAATTGAACGTAATACATTCACAGTTTCCAGTTTCTTCATGTAATTGATACGCGCTGGAAGTCTGCTTCCTTTCGGACAGAGTAAATCTTGAACTCCTATTTCTCACGTTACATGAGAACCTTCGCTTTTTCCAGCATCCTCTACCTTCTGCGTATTGTGCTTTTCTTACGATTGGCCTACCCGTAGGAACGCATAAGGCTTACCTTGTTCCTCAATCTGAATAATTATGACATGTTTAGGTTTTACCTATAGACCGGGAGTTCTCTGTCCGTTTGACTTGGCATCATACTAGTTACCTTGTCCCTGACTCCGTACCATTTTGGTTAGGGTGTATCAGCCACTTTCACCCTTTATAGCTGACGATCCTTATAGTAATTCACATTTGTTAACCTTGCATGTCTTTCCCTTGCAGTAACGCGAATACGGCTTCCGCGTTTCCCACGTTGTCCCGCTGCTCCACATCTTTCATCACTTACTCGACATTATGCGGTAGGAATATCACAAACGGATGTAATAGTGATTTCTCACAATTCAGATAGAGACTTTGCAAGTCGCACAGTATGAAGCCATCCGATTGCCTATATTTCTTTTGTCTTTCTTCTTTGGGGTGCGGACAATTTTTGGACCTAATGTCGAAAGATGTTAGGAGGAAGAAATGAACAAGTATAGCACCGAAGAAA
>NZ_JAJEQN010000076.1:0-5399 GCF_020687335.1 Anthropogastromicrobium aceti | reverse complement strand
TTACTCTTTCTGAACATGAAAATACCCCCATATAGGACTTTTATATTTCATTGTCCTATATGAGGGTAGCATATCAAAGGTGGTGGTGCTTTTTTTTAAAACTAAAAAATAATTAAAGCTCAACAATAACCTCAACCTCGCAAAGAGCGCCCTTTGGGAGAACAGCCTGTACGCAGGAACGTGCCGGCTTGTTGTTTGAAAAATACTGAGCATATACTTCATTAAAGTTTCCAAACTCCTTCATATCAGCGATGAAGCAGGTTGTCTTTACAACATTGTCAAATGTTGCACCGGCATTCTCAAGAAGTGCCTTAACATTTTCCATCACCTGCTTTGCCTGCTCAGCAACAGTTGTGCCAACCATTTCGCCTGTAGCAGGATTAAGTCCAATCTGACCAGAGCAGAAAAGAAGATTTCCTGTCTTTACAGCCTGACTATATGGGCCAACTGCTGCTGGTGCCTTATCTGTATGCATGATTTCCATAATAAAAAACCTCCTAAAAAATTGTTTCTAGTTTTTATTATAAGCGTTGAGGTTCTGTTTGTAAATAAGGAACTGTAAAACTAAAGTTTTTATAAAAATATTGGGTTGCGCTTGAAGAAAAAAATAGGCAATGTTACAATGGAATAAGTAAAAAGAGAATAAAAGAAATGGAGAATATTATGGAGCAGTCATATGTAATTTTGAAAGATGTGCGAAAAACATATCATATGGGCGAAGTTTCAATTAATGCAGCAGATGGCGTGAATTTTGAAATAAAAAAAGGAGAATTTGTAGTGATTGTCGGTCCGTCTGGTGCAGGAAAGACAACCATATTAAATATTTTGGGCGGAATGGATACTGTTACGAGTGGAGAGGTCATTGTAGATGGTGTTCATATCGAGTCTTTTAAGAATCGTCAGCTGACAAAATACCGCAGAGAAGATATTGGATTCATTTTCCAGTTTTATAATCTTGTTCCAAACTTGACAGCAAAGGAGAATGTTGAGCTTGCACTTCAAATCTGCAAAAATCCAAGAGATGCAGAAACAGTATTAAAAGAGGTTGGACTAGGAGAGCGCTTAAACAACTTCCCATCACAGCTATCAGGCGGCGAGCAGCAGCGTGTTTCAATTGCCCGTGCACTTGCAAAAAATCCTAAAATGCTTTTATGTGATGAGCCGACTGGTGCGCTGGATTATGTAACAGGAAAGCAGATTTTAAAGCTTTTGCAGGATACGTGCCGCAAGCAAAAGATGACTGTTCTTGTCATTACGCATAACTCTGCAATTGCACCAATGGCAGATCGTGTGATACGTATTAAAAATGGAAAAGCAGCCAGTGTACGCACTAATCCATCTCCTGTGTCGGTAGAAGATATTGAGTGGTAATAAAGGGGGAACATATGGCAAGAAAAAAAGCATTAAATAAAGATATACGGGTGGAGATAAAAAAGAGTCTTGGACGCTATATTTCAATTTTTTTGATTGTTGCACTAGGCGTATCATTTTTTTCAGGGCTTCGTTCAACGGAAAGTGATATGCGTTATACAGGAGATGCGTTTTCAGACGCAAGCAACTTGATGGATATTCGTGTGATAAGCACGATGGGTCTGACAGATGATGATGTAGAGGCACTCTCACAAGTAGAAGGCATATCAGGCGCAGAGCCAGGGTATATGAAGGATGTAATCACAAAGCAAAATGAGACAGATTACGTAGTTGAGCTTTTATCCATGCCAGAAAAAATGAATCAGATTCAAGTGACAGAAGGCCGTCTTCCTGAAAAGGAAAATGAGTGTCTGCTTGATAATCGTCTGAAAAAGGCATTTGAAGTAAAAGTAGGTGACACGATTTCATTTGTATCGGGAACTGATACTGAGCTTAGTGAGGATTTGACGCAGACAAGCTATACAGTCACCGGATTTGGTGACAGCCCGCTTTTCATTTCCATGGAGCGTGGAAGCAGTATGGTAGGAAGTGGTCAGATTAACGGATTTGCAATTGTGCAGAAGAATGTGTTTACACAGGATTATTATACGCAGATTTATCTTACTGCAGCCGATGCTTATGACGAGATTGCATTTACAGATGCATACACACAGGCAGTAGAGCCAGTGCAAAAACGTGTGGAAGCACTTGAAGAAGAACGATGTCAGGCACGATATGATGAAGTGACAAAAGAGCCAAGGCAAGAGCTTGCTGATGCAAGAAAAACCTGGCAGGAAGAAAAAGATAATGCTGACAGTGAGCTTTTTGATGCCAGAGCTAAGCTTGATGATGGCTGGGCGCAGCTTTCAGACGCAAAGGATCAGTTGGCCGAGGGCAGAAAAGAGTATGAGCAAAATTATGAGACAACAGTGGAACAGTTAAAACAGCAGCAGGCTCAGCTCGATGCTGGAAAGGCCATGATGAGCGAGGATCAGATTGCGCAGGCACAGGGACAGATTGATGCGGCGTATGCGGCGCTTGACGGGGCAAAAAATACACTTGATCAATCAGAAGCACAGATAAAAGAAAATGAGGAAGAACTTACAAAACAGGAAGAAACTTATGAGAGCAGTAAGGCAGAGGCCAAACAAAAGCTAGATGATGCATGGAAAGAGATTGAAGATGGTCAAAAAGAGCTTGATGATATCAAGATGCCGACATGGCAGGTAATCAATCGCGAAAGTCTTCCAGGATATACTGATTACGGCAGCAATGCTGAGCGTATGGGTGCAATTGGAAAGGTATTTCCAGCAATCTTTTTCTTAGTTGCAGCACTTGTTGCATTAACAGCCATTACACGTATGGTAGAAGAGCAGCGTACACTTATTGGAACATACAAGGCTCTTGGCTACAGCAAGGCAGCCATTGCAAAAAAGTATCTTCTTTATGCGCTTTCAGCAACACTAGGCGGCAGTATTGTTGGTGTGCTCATTGGTGAAAAGCTGTTTCCATTTATAATTATCATATCATACCGCCTTATGTATGCGTCATTATTAAAGTTAGTAATTCCATATAACTGGCATTATGCAATTTTATCTACTGCGCTTGCCGTGTTCAGTGTTACATTTGCTGCGCTTGTGGCATGCTACAGAGAGCTTTATGCGCAGCCAGCAGTACTTATGCGCCCAGTAGCACCAAAGCCGGGAAAGCGTGTTTTATTAGAACGGATTGGTTTTATTTGGAAACACTTGTCCTTCTCACAGAAAAATACGTTTAGAAATCTGTTCCGTTATAAAAAGCGTCTGATTATGACAGTTTTTGGAATAGGATGCACAACAGGTCTGATGGTTGTTGGATTTGGCCTTAAAGATTCCATTATGAATATTGCATCGCTTCAATATGATAATATTCAGCTGTATGATGCGATGGCAGCATTAAATACGGACGAGACAGATAAACTAGAGGACTCGGATAAAACACTTAATGAAATCATGGAAAATGAATCAGGCATTGAAACGTTTGCAAAGGTCAGCATGAAGTCGATGGATATTTCATCTGGTTCAAATGTGCGAACTGCTTACACTGTTGTATGTAAGGATGCGCAGGCATTGGAATCCATGATGGTTTTTCAGAGTCGTACAACAAAGAAAACATATGAACTGACTGATGATGGTGTCATTTTGACAGAGCAGATGGCAGAAGCGCTTGGTGTGGGCGAGGGAGATACTGTGTCAATAACAAGCGGTGAAAATGAACCAGTCACAGCAGTTGTCGCACATGTTATGGAAAATTATCTGATGCATTATGTTTATATGACGGAAGGCTGTTATGAAAAAGTGTTCCAGACTGAACCAGAATATAACATGTACTGGTTAAAGCTAAATAAAGACGGCCGCGCAAATGAAGATGTGTTAGGACAGCGTCTTATGGATCATGATGAGATTTTAACAGTTACTTATGTTAGTACGACAAGAGAGATGATCGATGGCATGTTAAGCAGTCTGTATATTATTGTTGTAGTGCTCGTGATTTCAGCAAGCCTTCTGGCATTTGTTGTAATCTATAACTTAAATAATATCAATATCAGTGAGAGAAAACGAGAACTGGCAACAATCAAGCTGTTAGGCTTTTATGATTCTGAAGTTGCTATGTATGTCTACAGGGAAAATATCTGGCTGACTTTAATTGGTGCCTTTGCAGGAATTTTTATTGGAAAGGTGCTTCATGGATTTATCATCAAGACAGTACAGGTTAATCAGGTCATGTTTGGACACGATATTTCTGTGCCAAGCTACATTTACAGCATGGTGTTAGCCTTTGTATTCTCCATGGCAGTCAACGGTGTTATGTACTTCCAATTAAAGAAGATTGATATGATCGAATCGTTGAAGAGCGTTGAGTAGCAGAATCGTAGAATGTTCAATGTCTATTGTAGGAAATGCGAAGAATGTTGAAATAAAAAAACGATATGGCAGAACCAGAGATTCTTTCTGGATCTGCCACAAGAATTTAAAGGAAAAATTTGGAGGAGAAAAACAAGCATGCCGAAAAAATTTTATGCCGTCCGCAAGGGACGTAAGACTGGAATTTTTACCACATGGGATGAGTGTCGTGCGCAAGTGCATGGTTTCCCATGTGCAGAATATAAAAGTTTTCCAACAATGGAAGGTGCAAAAGGATTCATGAAGCTTGGGATTGAAGGTGAGAATCAGCTTCCATTCGATGAAGATACTAAACAGCCATTTAATAATACAAATTCGTCAATTGCTTCCAATCAAATCACACAGACCATATCAAACGAACCAGAACTAGTTGCTTACGTCGATGGAAGCTATGACCAGTCAACCAAGCGTTTCTCTTATGGCATGGTAATATTGGAAAATGGCGAAGAAAAGACCTTTAACAAAAGCTTTTCCGATCCAACCCTTGCTAGTATGCGAAACGTCGCAGGTGAAATTATGGGAGCCAGAGCTGCGATGGAATACGCTATTGCAAACAACAAGAAAAGATTGGTCATTTATCATGATTATGAAGGAATTGCAAAATGGCCGCTTGGCATTTGGAAGACAAATAAAGAAGGAACCATTGCGTACAAAGCGTATTTTGACGAAGCAAAGACAAAGGTTTCCATTCGCTTCCAGAAAGTAACGGGTCATTCTGGTGACAAGTATAATGACTATGCCGATAAGCTTGCAAAGCAGGCACTGGGGATAGCGTGATTAGATTACAAATTCAATATTGCAAAACATAGGTTCTGATGATACAATGAAACTGAGAGGAGCTTTACAAAAATAGGGTGGGAAAGCCAAGAAACTTTTTGCAATTATCGGACAATGATGTCGAATTTTGTCGAAATTTTGTACAGGCAACTGCTCGTTTTGTGCTGGTGTCCTTGTGTATTGTATGATATACTGTTTATATCAACAAAGAACATATATTCATATTCGCAGTTAAAGGAGGGCACATATGCATACGGTACAGCTTCTGTT
>NZ_JAJEQN010000075.1:0-5777 GCF_020687335.1 Anthropogastromicrobium aceti | reverse complement strand
GCTAACGCTCCTGAAACTGCACCTACTAAGCATGATTTTGCCAGCTCAACACCATCAATTTCTCCTCCACTAGTAAGTACATAAGAAAATCCACTAACTGCAGCTCCAACAACAGCGCCGACAATACATGGAATTGGAAACTCTCCTGCATAGTCTTCTCTTGCTACTGGATTATTATCGCAGTATGCGTACAGATTTTTGTTTCCTAATTCCTGTGGCTTCGCAAAGATCACACCAGGATCATCCGCACCCCATCTCTCAAATTTCAAAAAAGATTCATCTCTCGAGTCTATTTTCTTTGATCTCGAATTTCATTATCCCAATATTGACGTAGTTCTTCTTCACGTTCTTTTGAATACCCTATAAGCATAATTCGTTTCCGATGCATTGTATAAAAAATTATTCCTCGTTTTTTTTTCTTTTTTTCTTTTTCAGTACAACCTTTTTTGCAAATAAAAAATATATCGCATTCACTAGCTTTCTCTCCTTCTCTCGAATCAGTAGACATTGTTCTTCTTTCAATTATATCTATATCTTTCCAACATATTTCTCTATGAATATGGAAATAATATTCAATCTGAATTCCTTTTTCATTTAAATAATATCTCCCATCTGAAATCATGCACGCATATGCTTGCACCCAACCAGCACATATCCATATTCCCAAGAAAGGAAATACAAGTATTATAATGAGGACTATATTTATTATTTGCTCTTGTATTACACTTGGTCCTTGCATCACGATTTCAAAAATGTAATAAAATATTACAATCAATGGCAACACTCCAAAAAATATGCCAACAACACTTGCAATTCCAATTCCAAATATAGTTTCAAACTTTGCTTTTTTCCCCTTTTCTTCCAAATATTCGATTTTCTTCCCATGATCCCAATTCCAAATACATCTTTTTTTCAAACTCAATTCTCCCTTCACGCTGTTCAGACAGGGGTAATCTCCTGTCTGAACATTGTCTTTTTATTTTAGCTTATGCTACACATACTCGCTGAAACTTTGTATTTCGTCTTGTTGGCTACTTCACTTTATTGATAACTTTTTTCTTCCGGATACCGTTGTTATCACTCTGGTATTTGACTGCTTAGGTGTTCTCACATTAGATATTACAGAATCCACATTCTTAACAATGGCCTTTGTAATCGGCTTCGCTACTGCTGAAGTTCCTACCGCGGCAATTTCTGCTACGTGACCAACTACATAGCCAACTCCTGCATTTGCAATTACTTGAGATGTTTTTGTTGTTAATTCTACATCCCCAGTCCACTTATTGCATATATATCCTGATGCCATTGTCGCACCACCTTCTATTATGCCACAAACAATGCGTGTTGGTATATCACCATCTGTATTAATTGCAGTATTAATTCCATTAATTACTGATGCTACCGCTAAATATCCTTTTTTTATTGATCTTACGGGTTCCAGCGGCGCTAACGCTCCTGAAATTGCACCTACCAGGCATGACTTTGCCAGTTCAACACCATCAATTTCACCTCCACTAGTAAGCACATAGGAAAATCCACTAACTGCAGCTCCAACAACAGCGCCGACAATACATGGAATTGGAAACTCTCCTGCATAGTCTTCTCTTGCTACTGGATTATTATCGCAGTATGCGTACAGATTTTTGTTTCCTAATTCCTGTGGCTTTGCAAAGATCACATCCGTGTCATCCGCATTCACAAACCTTCCAACTTCTGGATCATAATAGCGGCTTCCCAAACAATACAGTCCTGTCTCTGGATCGTAGACATATTTTCGGTAGCGGAATGGATTCAGCGTTGCAAGGGACACGCCACTTGTATCCTGTGTGGACGTTACCTTACCCCAGCTGTTGTACTGGTATCTTACCACTACCTGATTGCTGCTGTCAACCAGACCGGTAATATCTCCGAGGCCATTATACAGATAGAAGTAATCTGTTTTTCCATTCACTCGCAGCATGAATGGCTTTCCCTGCGTATCATACACAAACTGTACCGTAGTTCCTGTTCCTGTAGTTCCTGCATCCTTGGATGCTTTTCTCACCAGACCACTCAGCACATTTCCATTGTAATAATACGTTGTGGTATTTCCTCCGCTTGTCTTTCTGACACGCTTTCCATCGCTGTCATACGCAAAGGTAACCTCTCCTGCTGTTCCAACAATTCTTTTTAAGCGGCGTCCTTCTCCCCAGGTCAGTGCCATTCCTCGCAGCACAGTCGGATTACCGCCTGCATCATAGGCATAGCTCTTTCCATTCCAGGACAGTAACTGATCCTTCCAGCCATCGGTGCGATAGGTAAAAAGATCCTGTGTCTGTATCGTTGAAACCGCTCCCTCTGTATAGGCATATGTCTTTCGGGAAGTCATGTTGCCGCCTGCATCGTAGGCATAAAGCACCGTAATTCCAAGTACACCATTGTTTTCACGAATCAGCTCATTGAGTTCATCATACTGATATGTGATGACCTTCGTACCGGATGTAATCTTTGTGATGTTTCCCACATTGTCATACTCGTAGCTCCAGCTCTCGGTTCCATTTGACATTGCTGAAAGAAGACTGTCCATATCAGTCAGATGACGAAGGGTTCCATAAGTAAAACAGTTTTCTCGTGTCTGTCCACCCGGAAGTGCAACGGTTTCCTTTGTGCAGCGTCCCATTGCATCATAAGCCAAACTTTGTCTCTGTGTTCCATCGACAGTAAGTCCATAAGATAATCCCGGTCGCTGTGTCTTTGATGCATCACCATACACCAGTCCGGTCTTTGTCTTTGATCCCTCCAGACTCTGCACCAGTCGATTTACGCGATTA
Organism: Anthropogastromicrobium aceti; assembly: GCF_020687335.1. NCBI lineage: Bacteria > Bacillati > Bacillota > Clostridia > Lachnospirales > Lachnospiraceae > Anthropogastromicrobium > Anthropogastromicrobium aceti. The sequence continues at coordinate 2,967 of NZ_JAJEQN010000075.1, read as the reverse complement.
TAATTGTCATAACCAATCTCAAGTGACTGCACTGTATGAGTGTTTGCCACGGTCGGCTCACCTGCTGCCCCGGTATTTTTTTCCAGCGTCGCACTCTGTACAAGTCTTCCGGTCATGTCATACTGATCTTTGTCAATTCGTCCATTTACCAGATCAATTTCTTTTTCCAGTGTGCCGTAGTCATCATACTCATAACGCACGTCATCTGTACTTTCTCCATTCCATCGTCTGGCACAAATACGTTCTTCCTTGTCATACAGAATTTCCTGCGTATCGCCATTTCCATAGGTAACTGTCTTGAGTGGACCATTGTTTGGTGCATAGCGGTAACTTTCAATAGTCCTGTCGCCCGCCTTTACCATTGTCTGGTTTCCAAATCCATCATACTCAAATGCATAAGTGGTTCCACCATGCTTGATACTCTTAATTCGGTCTCCCTCATCATATGTATAGGAAACATCCCTTGTCTGCCCGGATGCAGTTGCACTTACGCCTGTTAAGCGATCGGTTGATGCCTCGTAATGATACTGTGTGCTATGGTTATTAGCATCGGTCATCTTTGTCAGAAGACGGTTATCACTGTCATATGCATAGGAAACGCGTTTCTGTCTGGCATCCATTACACTCGCTACATTTCTAAAATCACTTGTATAGCCCATGTAGGAATAAATTCGCTTTTCTACCTTCTCCAGTACAAATACCTTGTTGTCCTGAATATCGGAAAACGCCACACTAGACGGGGTTCCTGTTGCAATAACTGCTGCCAGATTTGCATAATCTCCCAATTTTACATCAAACTGATAACCCAACTTGTTCTCGATGACATGGCCTGTTCGAAGTTTCTTAAAGCAGAACTTCTGACTGTCTGCGCCACTGCTTTCCTGTAAAGTCTGACAATCATACTTGCCAGAGGGACAGGAACGCTGGCTAGATTAGTGTCCCTGGTGGCTCAAGTTTACAAACTTTTGTTCTTTCCTCGACTCGACTGCATTCTAATAAACACACAAAAAAAGCCTGAAAGCTCTTTTCTTGAACTTTCAGACTTTTTTACAGGGGACACATATCGAGCCAGTAGTAACACATTTTGAGCCACTTTCCCTGTCCCTCTGGTCACTCAACCATTCCTCTATGATGTCAAGGTATGGCGTAACGATAGAAGTTCTTCGCTTTGCTACAGGTGGCTGAGGTGAGAAGTCGTCTTGATTGAGGTATTTACGAACTGTTTTGCGATCCAAACCAGTAAGAGATGAAATTTTTGAAATTGAGTATCCCTTTTGGCTCAAATCTCTGATATCATTGATTTGGGACATAGTTAGCATTTCCTTTCCTCCTTTGCCTTTGGTGGTTCTTAGACAAAGGATATCTGATAGGTTATTTTGCTTCAACATGTCCCTTTCCGATTTTGAGGAATTCCCTTTCTGATACTGGGGAATTTTGTCTCCGATATCGGGTACTTTTATTATACGCTACACAAGGATTTCCACCTGACGGATTGTACACCCTTTGCTGGACACACTTCCTGACCCCACTGTGGTGCAGTTAAAAAGCCACTTTTAACTGATCTCTCTCGCTTCCTGACCCTCTCCTGTATCACTTGAAATCATTGAAATTAACTCTCCAACTGTTCCTTCATATAAGTAACTAGTTGTTTTTTATCATAACTATTTTTACAGCATAAAATATCTACTTGCGATTCATCTACAACCACTACAATTTCCACTGTAATCATTCCAGATTTCATAAGTTGACGCGTATTAATGTCCAAAGTAGATGGCTTCCATATACTTTGATCAGGCACAATCTGTATAGAAAACGATCTATTTCCACTTTTAAAAAATTCTCGAAGTACTTCTTCCAGATCATATCTATCAATTTTAAAAACAACATCTGCTAATAATTTATCTTCAAGTAATACTAGCCAATATTTTCTACTAACTCTTTTAATTATTTCAAAAAGTTTCCCCTCCTTTTTTACATCTCCAATCTGCATAACCACCACATTACTCTTAAATTTCTCTAGAATCTTTAATATATTTTCCATTGAACAGTTCACGTCTCCAAGAGCAATATATATCAAATCTTTATCATTATACGCATTAATTTTCATCGTCTTACTCCTCCATATATTCCTGAAGCAATAACGCCTAGTGGAAAATGTTTTTTCGCAAATGGACCTGGAAAGTGTGCATGAAGCATTGTTTTTGAGTTAACATCGACTCGAAAAACTTTTCCAATTTTAACTAACGTTCCTCCATTTGTTTTATGATACAGTTTATCTGGTGACAGTATCTTAACATTTTTAGTAACCTTTATTCCACTACTTACTTCTTTCCCTGCTTTTACACTGGCTTTAGCCGCTACTTTAAAACCGCTACTTACAACTTGTGAAGCTCCTGCCATTATTCCTCCTGTCATAAAGCCACTTGCAAACCCATCAACTGCTCCTTTTAATGCAATTTGAGTTGAATTTTTCCAACTTCCTGTTGAAATACGATTACCAACAACACTAGTTGATGCTCCTACTACTGCACCTATTGCACCTGATATTGCTGCTGTTTTCACCCCTGCGGTTGCTGCTACTACAAAAGTTGCTGCTATACCACCAGTTGCCGCGGTTGCTGCTACTGCTGCTGCACCTATTACAATTGCTCCAATTCCTATAGCTACCTCTGTTACCCACTTCGGCCATCCACCGTCTTCATCCTGCATGTTGATCGGATTATTGAAGCAATACTGATACAGATTCTTTCCCTGCACACTATCCATCTGGTAGGTCAGTGTCTCAAAATCATCCGCATTCACAAATCTTCCGACTTCCGGATCATAATATCTGCTTCCCAGACAATACAGTCCTGTCTCTGGATCGTAGACATACTTTCGGTAGCGGAATGGGTTCAGCGTTGCAAGGGACACGCCACTTGTATCCTGTGTGGACGTTACCTTACCCCAGCTGTTGTACTGGTATCT
>NZ_JAJEQN010000074.1:0-7099 GCF_020687335.1 Anthropogastromicrobium aceti | reverse complement strand
TTCATAGATAGCCTCCAATTGTTCTAAAAAGTTTAGCCTAAACTTTTTAGACTGAACTTTTTAGAGCATTATCATTTGTCGAGGCTATTATCTCAAAAAATGAGGTCACTGTCTACGCATCCACTATTGAGCGTTTACTATACTTACAGCAGAATACTTGTAAAAATGCATATAAAAGTCAGTTAAAATCAATAATAAAAGGAGGACGTAAAAATGATTTTACAGTTAAATGAGCTGCGTGATAAGCTGGCTGGATGTTGGACCGGAAAAAATGTAGGAGGTGTGCTTGGAGCACCATTTGAGTGCAAACGAATGATTCCAAATGTAGATTTTTATGTGCAGGATCTTACTCAGGGACCGCCGGCAAATGATGACCTAGATTTACAGATTGTGTGGCTGGCTGCTGTTGAGCGGTATGGAAGAAATGTAAATGCGTCAATTCTTGGAGAATATTGGCTATCCTTTGTTATCCCAAACTGGGTTGAGTATGGAACCGGGAAAACAAATCTTCGTGCAGGTTTAGTTCCGCCATTGAGTGGTGATGTAGATAATACTTATAAGAATAGCAATGGCTGCTGGATTCGTTCAGAGCTGTGGGCTTGTCTTGCACCGGGACATCCTGAAATAGCAACGCGCTATGCATTTGAGGATGCAATTGTAGATCATGCTGATGAGGGAATGTATGCAGAAATTTTTACATCAGCAATACAAAGTGCAGCGTTTGTAGAGAATGATAGAGAGAAGCTTGTTGAAATAGGTCTTTCTTATCTTCCAGAGAACTGTATAACTGCGCAGACAATACGAAAGGCAGTTGACTGCTATCATTCGGGAATTGATTTCATTGAGGCTAGAAAACTGATTCATAATGCAGCACCTGGAACATTTGGCATTCAGGGAATCGCGATTAGTGAAATTCCGACAGAGAATAATGAAGGAATGGAATTGGGTGCAGCTGGTTTTGACGCACCGGAGAATGTGGCATTTGTTGTGCTAGGTCTTTTGTATGGAGAAGGCGATTTTGGAAAGAGTCTTATTTTGGCAAATAATTGCGGCGAGGATACTGACTGCACATGTGCAACGTTAGGCGCACTTTTAGGTATTATGAATGGTGCATCGAAACTTCCAAAGAAATGGACTGATCCGCTGAATGATAAAATTGTTACTATGTGTATCAATAAAACAGGTGGCGGCATTTGGGTGCCAGAAACAGCAACTCAGCTTGCAGAGCGTATTTTGAGAGATATTCCAGGATTTCTTGGACAGGATCTTTGTGATGTATTTGCAGAGGGCGGTATGAAAATTGAGTGCTGTGAAAAAGAAGCACTGTTTTGTAAGAAAATAGATGACTATCTTCCATATATTAATTTAAGCGGCAGAATGTATGAGATACCTTTAAATGAGCTTTGTGCGCAGCCATATGTAGCAAGATATCAATTTACAGCATTTCAGGTTTTGATTGATTATGAGGGATCAGCTTTCTTTAAAAAAGGAGAAAATCGCAAATTTAAAGTAAAAGTGATCAACTCGAATACAATGAGAGAACAGCAGTGGGTTAAAATAAAGCTGTATTTGCCAGATGGTGTCACAGCAGTTGGTGTATCAGAAGTGGAAATGCCATTAAATAATCTTTATCTTTCTTGTGCGGAAAAGGAATTTGAGTTAAATACAGAATCATTTATGTCTGGAAGGCTGGAGCTGATTGTAGATGTATCACTTAATGGAAGGCATTCAAGTGGACCTGTAAAAATGTTATTGCTTGGACAGTAAGTGAAATGCTAGTTAATGCAATGAAAGGAGTCGTAAAAACATGGAAGAAAAAAATAGACAAAATCCATTTTGGAATGCCAAGCTTCCGATTGAAGAGAGATTAGACTGGCTTTTAGCCAATATGACACTGGAAGAAAAGATAACATGTATGGCTTCAACTATGCCTGAGCTGCCGCGTTTTGGAATTGATATGAGTTATGTAGGCGGTGAGGCTGCTCACGGTGTTGAGGCTCGAAATGATCAGAATGGGCGAAATATACCTGAGCCAACTACTTCATTTCCACAGCCAATTGGCATGAGTGCCAGCTGGGATACAGAGCTTATAAAGAAGGCGGGAGAAGTCACTGGAACAGAGGCAAGAGTACTGTGGCATCGTCATCCGGCTGGTGGACTAAGCCGTTGGGCACCGACTGTTGATCTGGAGAGAGATCCGCGCTGGGGACGAAATGAGGAAGGTTATGGAGAGGATCCTGTGCTGACAGGAGCAATGGCAGGAGCATACATAGAGGGTATGCAGGGTGATGACCCTAACTATTTGCGCATTGCGGCAACGCTGAAACATTTTTATGCGAATAACACAGAACATGGCAGAGGCTGGAAAAATGCGTCTATTGATCCTAGAAATATGTATGAGCTATATCTTGAACCATTTAGGCGCTGCATCAAAGAGCATGGTGCTGAGGCAGTTATGACGGCCTACAATAAAATCAACGGTATTCCGGGAATGTTAAATCCGCAGGTGAAATCTATTTTAAAGAAGCAATATGGTTTAAAGCATGCAGTATGCGATGGCGGTGCAATGGAGCTTGTTAGAAATCTGCATCACTATTTTGGAACACACGCACAGTCACTTGCCGCATCTGTAAAGGCTGGCGTTGATGCAATGTCCGATCCAATGCCGGTTGTAGAGGAAGCAGCTCGTGAAGCATTAGAATATGGTCTTTTGTCTGAAGATGAAATGGATGAAGCTATTCGCAATGTATTTCGTACAAAATTAAAGCTAGGTATGTTTGATGATACAGTACAAAATCCGTATGACAGAGTTACAGAAAAAGATCTATGCAGCAGCCAAGCACAGAAAGTTTGTCTGGAGCTGACAAAAAAATCAATTGTTCTTCTTAAAAATGAAGATAATCGTTTGCCACTGTCAGAAACTCTTCATAAAGATCCAGTTTTAGTTGGACCGCTTTGTGATGCCTGGTATCAGGACTGGTACGGTGGTGAGCCACATCATAAGAGTACGCTAAAAGAAGGCCTAGAGAAGCTTTTGAATACGAAAATTCGCTGTGTGGATGGCTGGGATCGCATAACGCTTCGTGCTTGTGATCAGTATGTGGCAGTTCAGGAAGATGGCACGCTTTGTCTGTCAGATAAGGCAGATCTGTTTGTGAAAGAGGATTGGGGTGATGGACGTATAAATCTTAGATGTGAGCGTACAGGAAAGTATGTGACAACTATTTCAAAGGGGCGCCGTCAAAGCGAAGAGGAGGACGGCGCACTGGTGGCAGTGAAGGATGCTGCGTTTGACTGGTTTGTCACGGCAATTTTTCATATCATTCCTGCAGAGAATGGAGCAGTACGACTTACTAACCGTTTTGATCAGCCAATTCAGATTAGCAAGGATAAAAAACTTTATTCTGCACTGACTGGAGAGGGAAGCAGCTTTTTAATGGATACTGTTGTAGATGGCTTTGAAGAAGTACAGCGTCTTATGCAGTGTGCAAAGACAGTAATTCTTGCACTTGGCTGTCATCCTATGGTTAATGCAAAGGAAGAAATTGACCGCACAACACTTGCATTGCCGCCGCATCAGGAGAAACTGGCAAAAATGATCTGTAAAATAAAGCCAGATGCTATTTGCGTTTTATTCTCCAATTATCCGTACACGATTCATTCTGTACAGAATACGCTTCCAGCGATTGTATGGAGCGCGACAGGAAGCCAGGATATGGGAACAGCAATGGCTCAGACATTATATGGTAAAAATGCACCAGCTGGGCGATTGAATATGACATGGTATAACAGCGATGATGATTTGCCTGATATTGATGATTATGACATTATTCGGGGAAAGAGGACATATCGCTATTTTGACAAAGAGGTGCTGTATCCGTTTGGTCATGGACTGACTTATACAAAGTTTTTATATTTAAACCTCTCAGTTTATATGTCAGATCCAGCACATATAGAAGTGGCATTTGATGTTAAAAATACGGGAAAACAGACTAGCGATGAAGTTATTCAGATTTATGCATCAGCGCCAAAATCTCGTGTTCCAAAGCCTCGCCGCCAGCTTCTTGCATTTGAACGACTTCATGATATTGCACCAGATGAAGTAAGGCATGTTATAAAGCGTATTTCTACAAATGAGCTTCGTTTTTATGACTGTATCAGTGGAAGTTTCTTAGTAGAGGAAGGAAATTATATGATTTTTGTGGGTCCATCAAGCAAAGAGACACCACTTTATGATACTATTTTCCTTGCTGGTGAAAAAACTAAAACGCGAGTATTGACAAAGCGCATCAGAGCAGATCATTTTGACGAATATGAGAACATTGAACTGACACAGGGAATCATGACATTTACAGCAGCAACAGCAAAAGATAAAGAAAAGCCAGCGCTGCTGCAATGGCGTGACTGTCAGGCAATGGAGGCGAGCGAAGTCCATTTTCTGGCAAAGAGCGCAAAGGGCGGCAGTATCGAGCTAAGTATTAATGGAAAAAGGGCAGCATTTTGGAGCGGTGATACGCGCCTGTATGAGCCAACACCAATGTTTGAATTGGATAACAATGCAAAAAAAGAGAGAGAAGAACAGCAAAAGATTTGTGAGCCAATCTATTCAGATATCACAGTGCCATTTGAACAGATTGGATCAATTAAGCAAGAAAGTCAGACAGTAAGTATACAAATGACAGGCGACATCAGCTTGTGTTGCTTTTGGCTTAGGTAAGTCTTTGGGCTTGACTTTACTATTTAAGTACGCTAAGATACTAATAAAGTAATTTATACACATATATTTGTCGGAGGTAAACAATGAAAAAATTACGCATTTTATTTATCGGAAACAGTCATACCTATTACAATGATATGCCAAATATGGTGGCAGAAAAATCCAGAAAAGAAGGATATGATTGTGAGGTAACGATGATTGCTCACGGAGGATGGTTTTTGGAGCAGCATGTTCAGGAGCCAGATGTGAGATTTAACATTTTATATGGTCACTATGATTATGTTGTACTTCAGGAGCACTCACATCCTTTTGGACCAGAGGAAAAATTGTTTGATGCAGTTAGACAGCTGAATACATGGATTCGCGAGGCAAATGCAAAGCCGCTTGTGTATATGACATGGGCAAAGAAGGATGAGCCAGATCAACAGGCGCGCATGACAAAAGCATTTCGACAGGCTGCAGAAGAGGCAAATGCGCTTTTAGCACCAGTCGGAGAGCTGTGGTGGGAATATCGTAAAAATCATCCGGAAGTGGAAATGTATGCAGAAGATAATGCTCATGCATCAAGAGAAGGATCAGAATTTGCAGCTGACTGTATCTGGAATACGATTAAAGAATCGTTATCATAAGAGATACTGGGGATAGGGAGAACATATGGATAAAAAGATGAAGGTTGCAGTTGTCGGATGTGGTGCGATTAGCGATATTTATTTGACAAACATGATTGAGCGTTTTGATAATCTTGAGGTAGTGGCCTGCTGCGCAGCGCATTTTGAGCATGCACAGAAAAAGGCACAGAAGTATGGAATTAAGGCATGTACATATGAAGAAATTTTATCGGATGATGCGATTGAAATGGTTGTAATTTTAACACCAGCACCAACACATGAGGAACTGATTCGCAGAGCAATCGAGGCAGGAAAGCATGTCTATACAGAGAAAACAATGACGCTTTCTCATCATACAGCAGAAAAGTTAGTGTCAGAAGCACAAAAAAAAGGATTGCATATCGGATCGGCGCCAGATACTTTTTTGGGAGCAGCATTGCAGACAGCTAGAAAAGCGTTGGATGATGGTTTAATCGGAGAAATTACCTCCTTTGATGCGTGTGCAAATCGTGATATTGACCTTTTGGCAAGCCTATTTGGATTCTTGCGCATGCCTGGAGGCGGTATTGGGTATGATTTCGGTGTGTATTACCTGACAGCACTTGTTAGCTTATTTGGTCCTGTAAATAAGGTTGTGGCTTCTGTGCGCAATCTGGCACGCAGTCGTGTCAATGTTCTTCCAGATAGTCCTTCATTTGGACAGGAGTTTGCCTACGAGAATGAAAGTCAGATATTTACGATTCTTGAGATGGAAAATGGTGTTACAGGAACATTCAGTGTAAATGGAGACAGTATAATAAATGATCAGGCAAATTTTACCATTTATGGAAAAAAAGGCATTATAAAGATTCCAGATCCAAACAATTTTGGAGGAAAGGTAGTTTATATTCCTGCACAGAATGGCTTTGGAAAAAATATGGAGCCTCAAATCTTAGACTATGGTTTTCCATATGGCGAAAATAGCAGAGGACTTGGTCCTTCAGAAATGGCGGATGCAATCATTAAAGGAAGAAAACATCGTGCCAATGCACAGATGGCATGTCACGTATTAGAAGTAATTGATTGTATTATGGAAAGTGGTAAAAAAGGAGCGTTTGTAACAGTGACGTCTTCTTGTGAACGGCCAGAAAAGATGAATTAAAAAATAAAAGGGAATAAAAAGGAGAATCAAATATGGAAGGCAATGATATGATCACAAATTTGTACAGACTTCCTAAGTTAGAGGATAGGAAGGATACAATTCAGATCAAGAGAGCATTTGCAGGTGATAAGGGAGCAATTTTAAACTTTATCAAGAGCAATTTTTCAGATAGTTGGGTATATGAAGCAGAGCATGCCATTATGCAGGAGGTACCAAAGTGTTTTATTGCGGTAGAAGATAAAAAGGTTATTGGCTTTGCATGCTACGATTCATCAGCTAAGGGCTTTTTCGGACCTATTGGTGTGCATCCCGATTATCGTGGAAAAAATGTTGGTCAGTCCCTTCTATTAAGAACGCTTTATGCTATGAAGGAATATGGATATGGTTATGCAGTTATTGGCTGGGTTGGTGATGCCGAGATGTTTTATCGCAAAACAGTAGATGCTGAATTTATAAAGGGAGGCAATCCAGAAAACAGCGTTTATTCTAATATGATTTTCATGTCCTAAAAAAACAAATGATACAAGCGGGGGTAAACATTGTTTTACAAAAATTTATTGTAACTATTCAGAACCCCATTCGCAAAATCGCATCTTCGATGCTTCTATTTTGCTCATGTGGTTACCTCGCCAT
>NZ_JAJEQN010000073.1:0-7417 GCF_020687335.1 Anthropogastromicrobium aceti | reverse complement strand
CTTTCAAATCACTCATCATTATTTTTCCAGTTTATTTTTCATCCGCAGCTTTGCTGTTTCCAAACTCCAGATTGGAAATTCCTTGGAGAACCTAGAACATTCAACTTTTTGTTCCTTTTGTTCTCTCTGTACCCCTCTCTTTTGTTCTAGTTGTACTATAGCATGTATTATTAGCAATGTCAAGAGTTGAGTGCTAATTTTTTGTGAAAATTTTGTGAACTAAGCCACGGTGACAATAAAAAGTCCACTTTACCTGTCCCCAATGGCTTTCGTAGTAGGCAACGTCTGTCATGGTTTCACAGTCGGGATAATAATAAATATCGTCCTTGTGTTCCACGACTTCTTCCAGCGTCCCGTAGTGGCTGATAAATTCGTCCAGACATTCTACGATATAGTCGGGAAGTTCCTCTATCATTTCATACATCTCATTGAGTTCTTCAATGGAAACATACTCGCCAATCGCAATCGGGAAGTTGTCGGTATCATGGATAGCGTATTCCTCATACTGTTCATTCAAGCCGATTTTTTCTTTCACATCTTCCTCGTCAATAGGAAATGTGAACCATGCACCTACTAAATAGCCCTCATTGTATTTGCCAAGATTAGCAATGTAAACCGCCATATCATCAATCATAAGCACCACCTCATTTCCTACTCTGGCAGTTCAAAGATACCGTGTTCTGTTACTAAAAATTTCCCGTGTTCCTGCAAGTGAGAAGCATAGGCTTCAAAGTCAAAGTAGTATTCTTGACAGTCCTCGGATAAATGCTTGAACGTCGGGTCGTTCATCAGCTTTTGCCTTGCAACATCTATCATGCTTTTGCAGTCGGGATAAACAGTAATCACGTTCCTGCAAAGATAAAGTGCTTCTAAATTCTCAAACACCGTAAGTAGTGATACATGTTCTTCCTGCATATCACTTGAAAGCTGGCGATACATAAAATCTAATTCGTTGAGCTGATACACGCTGGTATGTTCGTGGACTTCATCAGCAAACGGCAACACCTTTTCGATAATGCGGTAATCCCCACTTTCTGCACCGATACCTAACTTTTCTTCAAACTCGGCAACATCTATCGGCAAGTCGAACCAGTATGATGTTGTTTCTTCGCCAGTTGTTCCTCTCGTTTCCACCAGCACCCTTGTTTCCTGCATTGTTCCTCACGTCCTTTCTGTTGTTTTATCACATCTTTTAAGGTATGGTACGACATACCAAACACATATTTAGAAAAATCTTCTAACTGTCTTTCTTCATAATCGGCATGGTTCAGCCGTTTCATTTCATGCCACACCTTACGCTTGTAAGAGGGCAGGTCAGAAATGTATTCACAGCCGACGTTTGCCCGCATATCCTTAAAAATATCGTTCATTTCATCACTCCAATCTGAAATTTTGGTAAGAAAAAAGCAGTCAATCCTAAGACTAACTGCTTTGTGTATAGGTGTATAAAATTATCATATTTTCCTAATGATTTATAACTGTTTATCAAAATACATAATTGCAATCAATTCAAGCAAATTACGCAAACCAATAAAAAGTTCTCCAAAAAGAATTACTCGGTCAAGTGTAAACATAATTTGAATATCTATAAATAATGGTACTGATGTCGCAATCGCTAATAATATAATCAATGTCCAATTTGCTATATTAGCAAACTGATTTGCTTTTAGCTGTATCGTCAACCAGCGTTCATCACCCTTATATTCAACTTGCTTTTTTGCTTTCAATATATAAAGCCACAACGTTGCTCCTAATGCTAAAACAAGAAAAATCAAGATAATAATTTGCTCATTCATACTATTTGTCCTCCCTATGCTCGAAAACTTCATCAATAGAAACACCAAATACTTCTGCAATTTTAAATGCCAATTCTAATGACGGAGTATATTTATATTTTTCTATTGATATAACCGCTTGTCGTGAAATTCCAACTTTTTCAGCTAAATCTGCTTGTGTCCAGTCCCTTTCAGCACGTAAAACTTTAATTCTGTTCCATATCAAAGTTATCGCTCCTCTCCAAAATGTAATGTAGTGATTACTTTTATTGTAATGTACTCATTACATTTTGTCAATACTAGAATACATATAGAATTATGCTTTAAAGCAAATTTTCAATTTTCATTTTTTTAATTTCTGTTCTAACATTCATAATTGATAATACAATCTAAATCCTACGCACCGATAATCTTATTGAACAGCTCTAACAGTACATCTTTCACACCGCCAGCATTGAATACCAAGCCGACAGCAATTAAGGCAACTACCAAGAAGCCGATAAGTTTGGAAAACTCACGCTTGAAACCTAAGTAGATACCGATAACCACGATCGACATAAGCACCAAGCTCTGTGCATTTGATAAAAACCATTGATACAAATTTTGTCCGAAATTCATTTAATTGTCCTCGCTTTCTTTTAATTGTTTCATTTCATAGTCAGCTTCTTTGCCGACATTCAAAATACACATCAAGACTACGCCGATACCCATTCCCATAGATACCAGCAGGAAGTCTTTTAATAATACCCACATTTTTTATCACTCCTAACTTTCCACCAAATCTTTTGCAGGGGTCGTCTGCTGTTTGATTATCATTTCATGCTTTTCTGTGAGCTTTGCCTGCTGTTCGATTGTTTCCATGTAGTCTGTACCGTTTCCTTTATCAATCTTTTTCAGCATTTTCAAGGTCGGTGCTACCTGCCGTTGTACCCACCGCAATGTACGGTCTAAGGTGTAAGGCTCTGGCTTTGTCGTCAGCTTCAAGCTCTGTCTGTTATCGCCGATAAACCAAGCCCAGCGGTCATTGAGTTTCCGGTCATTTTTTCGCTTGTCTGGTTCTTCATCAACAAACCTCACATACTGGTTGATGATAGAAAAGGCAGTCTGCTCTGCGTCATAATACGTCAGCAAATCTCGTACTGCATAATAGGCACGTTCATTTCTAAGCCGTATCTCAAAACGATTGATAATGTCGGCTTCTTCAAGCGGTGTCCCTAACTTGACGTACTGCTCATAGTCCTTTTCATAGATACAGAAATACACATCTGATTTCAGCGAACCAAGATAAAGGGTTCGTCCCATATATTCTCTGTCGTCCTCTCTGTGCTTGATAAGCTCGCCAGACTGATAAAACTTATAGCTTCTGGACTTTCCGATATATTCCCGTTTCCTGCATTTTTCCGCAAGCTCTGGAATATCCAAAATGCCCGTATGGTCGTTGATAGCAAGGTCGATACGCTTCATCACGCCACCGTCTACGAGTGCGTCCATGAGAAAGTCATACCAGCTTCTTTGCTGTGCCAGCAGGTAACTTTCAAACTGCCTGCAACCACGCCCCTTTAACTCTAAAAGGACACCTTTTTCTTCGTCAGCCGACGTATAGATAAAGATGTCCCCTAAAGAGTAATGCTCCGTATAGCTGTAATGTCCGTAATCTTCATGGAGCATATAATTAATATTCAGTTTTAATATATCTTTGATGATGTGCTGTATATCCAGCGTGGGAAAACGAATTTTCACATAATCAAACAGCATGGTAAGCGGTGCTTCTGGATTGAACCTTGCCAGTTCCTTATGCAGAGTTTCCAGAAGTTCCTTTGATGGCTTCATTTTTCCACTTTCTATCTTGTTGAGATATTCCCTTGTGATACCAGAAGCCACCGCCAGCCTGCCTTGTGAGATACCGTAAGCAATCCGTTTCTCCCATAATTCTTTTATCCATTGTTCTTCATTCAGAACCATACCCCCAATCTGTAAAGTGTGAAGTTTTTTCAAGCGACTTCACAACTGATTTTTGCAAGGAAACCATGCCAGAAGCCTTATGTTTCCTATGTTTTTTGTCTATTGTCTATTTGCAAACGTACCCCTCTGTTAGATACCGAGGGGTTTTACCTGCTGGCGTGGCTTACGCCACACCAGCAACGGCTAGTCCGTGCCGTCGCCTTTCGCTTCGCACGTCGCCGTCCCGTCCTGCCTTGCTTGTGCAAGAGAACCGATTGTCTGCAAAAAATCATGTCCTTTCGGGACTAAAGGCGTATAAAATTCGCTTATCACGCTTGTTCCCACATCACAATAACCACGCCCCTTGATACGCTTCTGGAAAAACTGCTTTTTCACATCTGAACCGAACAGCATACCGTAACCTAATTCGCTGATACGCCCCAATCCCACACGGAAATTGAAGTTATCTCTGATACCGTCCGAGAAATACTTTACGTCTGGACGCTGGCAGGCAACGATAAGGAAATAACCTGCTTGTCGCCCTAACATAACGATTTTCTTTAACTGGCTAAGTAGGCTCACGCTTTCTTTCGTCCCCAGCATTTCAAAAAATGCCACATATTCATCAAAGATAAGAAAGCAGGGTGGCAGTCCCAGATAGGCATAGTTTTCGCCAGTCTTATAGTTCGGGTGTCGTTTCATTTCCTCACTTCGCTGTACCATGCCCTCATAAAAGGCACGGACGCAATCTATCATTTCTTCTTTGGTATGATACACATTTCCCATAACTGTCCCTAAGTCTGCAAGGTCACCGTTCTTCGGGTCTAAGATGTAAAGGACAGCGTTGGTATGCAGTAAGGCTTCAATGAGCGTCAACAGAAAATAGGTTTTACCGCCACCCGTCCCACCAGCAATCAGAGCGTGAGGGAGTGCGTCATATTCCCAGACAAGATTTTTCATCAGCTTTAGACAGCCGTTTTCTGCCCGTACTTCATCAATGGTAATGCGGTTCGCTATCATATCATAAAGCAGGGTATATTCGATATAGCCGTCATGTAAGGTCTTGTCGGTCAGCTAGCAATACAAGCCACTTTCCAATTTATCCTCTAACCGTAAAAGCTGGTCTTGATATTTTGCCAGCGTAATTTCACAGCGGATATGAAGCAGTCCCTTTTCCATTTGATAATAAATTTTTGGAAACCAGACGATTTTTTCCCTTGATCTGCTTTGCAGGTCAGTAAAAAAACCGCTGTCTTGTACGGTATCAGCTTCATACCACTTATTTTCCAGTATCATTCGTGCCAGCTTTTGACGGTGCAGGAGCTTCTTGAAATTGTCGTAACAGAAGCGGTAATACAGAAAAGCGATCAATGCACAAACACCAGTCGCTATCAGTATGGTTATGAAGTTGTAAGGGGAAAGCGTCAAGCCGTTTTCTAACAAGCTGAAATGTTCCCAATCGGTATGCATGAGCTGTTTGATATTGACTAGCAAAAGAACCGCCACGAACAGAAACAGAAGCATTCCTATGGAAAAATGGTAAACAAGGTGCTTGTCGCTTGCTCTGATACGGTGTCCTTTATTCCAAATCTTACGCATAAATCAATCACTCCTTTCTGGGTGTGAAAAAGCAGTCAATCCTAAGACTAACTGCTTAAATACACATACATATTAAATTGATAAATTGTTTTTAGTTTTACTAATACCTTTGCAATAGGTAATCAATAACTTCCATGCACCTCGTCCTAATAAGAACAAGATTATCCCCGTGATTAGTGATAAGATAAATACTGGGATAGGGCTTAAAGCTGTATTTCCAAATTGAAAACCAATATAATCTACATAAGGAATATTCAAATGTAATAAATAATCTACTAATTTTATAATCCCTAATACAGCAGAAGCAACACCACACAGAATAAAAGTAGGTGCAACAATAACTAAAACTGGTATTACAAACAATCCAGAAAAACCTACTAAGCTATAAAAAGCACAAGCTGTTAAAAATCTGTTCCAGCTAAAACCGTTTTCCTTTGCAAGTAAATCTCCAAGATAGGCTTTTGCAAGGTCTTTTGGCTTTCCTAATCTAGTTAAAATTTGTTCTGTTGAGAGGTTTTCGCTTTCCATTTCTAAAATAGAGCCTTTTATTTCCTTTACAATATCAACACGTTCAGAAGTTGGAAGTGGTTTCAAACATTTATCAATAGTATCTAAGTATTTTTCAAACGTAGTATTCATAATTTTATTCTCCTTTCAAATCAGACATAGCATTTAATAAATTTTCCCATTCAGTATTCATAGCGTCCAGATAATTTTTTCCGTCTGGTGTTAATGAATAATACTTACGAGGTGGCAAGCCCTCTGTGGACTCTTGCCAAGTTGATTGCAAGTAGTTTTCCTTTTGTAATCTTCTTAACAATGGATATACTGTACTTTCCGTAGAAGTAATTATAGGATATTTGCTCAATTCTTGTAAAATCTCATACCCATAATATACTTTTTTATCCAGCATTAGCAAAATACAATATTCCAATGTACCTCGCACTATTTGAGATTTCCATTTGTCTAAGTTCATGTTGTTCACCTCACTGTTTTCTTGATAGATATATCGTACTACACAGTATAATGAATGTCAACAGTATATTTTAATTGAACAACACTTTTTTTTGAAAGGTATATCAATTACTATTTTTTCGGTTGTCCCTGCGTGTTATTATTCTGTGGATTGCCTGCGTTCTGGTTGCCTTTATTCTTCAACCTTTCCACCGGGACAGGTACTGTGGCTTTTTATCTGTCCCACTGGTTCTATCAACAATAAAATTTAATCGTATCTGTAACAAAAAACTGTTTCCATCTTGCACAAATAAGGAAAAACTGAGCTGAAATAAATTCCATTAACTCATTCAATTCCTTCGATGCAATTTGACTTCCATTGCTTGCTACAATGCATCCCCCAGTACGGGTTAACCAAATTTTGTAGCATTCGGTGTTGGTCTGCCTTTTGATACATGAACATGAATCGGCTCCCCTTCCTCATTCGACCAAAAATATACAATGTATCCGCTCACAGTAAATAATTTAGGCAATTTTTATTCCTCCATTTGCAGCGTATTTGTATAATAAATGAGCATTGCTATGGAGCAGTTTTTCAAAGAATGCGATTTCTTCATCACTATATCCTTCTTTTTCTGTCCATTTGTATTCAGGAAGTTCACATCTTGCTGAATCAAATCCATTATCTGTTGGTCGTTCAAAATTCACAATGACCTTTTTTATTCCTTTGTCTTCAATAAGCTGAGAATGCACAATTTCTGTTTCATCTGATAATGTCATATATGGATACATCATATCAAAACACTCCTTTCTTTTTTTGTGCAAGTGAATCCCCGTTAGTTCACAAAACGCCATATTTCTAATTTTGATTATACACAGCAAGACATGCGTTTGCAAGAGCAATAACACCTATAAAAAAATTTGCTACTAACAAAACAAAAAAAGAGGGCACGCGCCTTTTGACGCATGCCCTCTAACTATCTACACTATCTAATATTTTTTTATCCTTCAATTGCGATATGCTTCTTCTCTTCTACTGCTGGCTTTGCTTCCTTCTTTGCAACAGTTACCGTCAGCATACCATGCTCAAAGTGAGCCTTGATATCATCTTCGGTTGTATCCTTGCCAACATAATAGCTTCTCTGGCA
>NZ_JAJEQN010000072.1:0-8069 GCF_020687335.1 Anthropogastromicrobium aceti | reverse complement strand
TATATGGCGAGGTAACCACATGAGCAAAATAGAAGCATCGAAGATGCGATTTTGCGAATGGGGTTCTGAATAGTTACGTATTATGATTTGTGTGACAGTTTGTATATCCTTTTTGCTGCTGCATACAATGCAACATGTAAAAATAAAATGATGCAGAATGCGTATAAAAATGTTGAAAGGAGAAGGGATGAGGGCCAAAAGGAAAATTGAGATACGAAAAGTAAGCTGTGTGGGACTTTGGATTACACTGCTTTTGGCACTAGCATTTGTCTTTCTTATAATACAGGGCGAGAATGAGTTTTTTGCACTAAATGAGTCAACAGAGCAGTACATTCAAGGCGAAAAAGCAGTGCAGCAGTTTGAAAAAGGCGCTGATTATCTCACCGAACAGGTGAGAATGTATGTCATGACAGGCGACACATCATATATGGACGCATATTTTGTTGAGTCTAATCAGGTTAAGAGCCGGGAAAAAGCGCTTGATATATTCAAAAATTATTTTGACAGGACATCATCCTTTTCAGCATTAAAAGCTGCTCTGGACAGTTCATTGGAACTCATGACGACAGAGTACTATGCCATGCGCCTTGTCTGTGAGGCAAATGATGTCTTGCAAAGCAGTTGGCCGGACGAAATCAAGGCAGTAGAACTTTCCAAAGAGGATGAAAAATTGTCTGATGATGAGAAAATAGAAAAGGCACAGCATCTTGTCACTGAGAAAACGTATCAGGAAATGAAAGATATAATCGCCGAGGAAGTGACAAACTGTGAAACAAAATTGATTCGACAGACAAGACATTATCAGGGAAAAACTATGACGATTTTTTCCAGCATGTATTCAAAATTACAAATCGGAATTGTTTTAATGGTGATTCTTATGATAAGCTCATATGTAATGATGCGCCGGCTGATTGTAAAGCCGCTTATCAGTTACGATGAAAGCATTAAGCTTGGTGAAATCTTGCCGGTAATAGGGGCTGTTGAATTGCAAAATCTTGCTGTCACGTATAATGAAATTTATGTAGCGAATAAGGAGACAGAAAAGCTGATTCGCCATGAGGCAGAGCATGATCCACTGACAGATCTGTTAAACAGAGGTTCCTTCAATAAGCTTATTCATATTTACGAAACAGGCGAGAGTCCATTTGCGCTGATTCTTGTAGATGTGGATGTATTCAAAGCGGTAAATGATACTTTTGGTCATGGAATAGGTGATCAGATTTTAAGAAAGGTAGCATCTGTCTTAAAAAAACAATTTCGAAATATTGATTACGTATGCCGAATCGGCGGAGATGAATTTGCAGTGATCATGGTCAATTCAGCAAGTGATAAACGCTGCACGATCCAAAAGAAGATTGAGGAAGCAAACGAGGAATTGAGCAATCCAACAGATAGTCTTCCGGCAGTGTCTTTAAGTGTTGGTGTGGCATTCTCAGATAGAAAAAATCCAAATGGTTCAATTTCTAATGATGCAGATACGGCACTGTATTACATAAAAGAACACGGAAGGCATAACTGCGGTTTTTACTGATAGCTTAAATTAACATCAGATAGTGATGGAAAAGACATTTGAGGTATTGCTGTACAAAAAGGTTAGATGAGGAGAAAACAGTAAAATGGAATTTTGGGATATTTACGATTCAGACAAAAAACAAACCGGACGCACAATGAAGAGAAATGACTGGAATTTAAAAAACGGTGAGTATCATCTGACCGTGCTCGGTGTCATTCATCGCCCAGACGGACGCTTTTTAATTACAAGAAGAGTCATGACAAAGGCTTGGGCTCCAGGATGGTGGGAGGTTTCCGGCGGTGCTGTGCAGGCAGGCGAGGATTCCAAAGTGGCAGTTGTAAGAGAAATCCGTGAAGAGACAGGTCTTGATGTGTCAGGTTGCCCTGATGGCTATCGCTTTACATATCGCCGTGACAACCCAGACGAAGGCGATAATTATTTTGTCGATGTGTACCGTTTTGAACTTGATTTTAAAGAGAGCGATTTAAAGCTTCAAAAAGAAGAGACAATGGGGTATCGCTTAGCAACACTCGATGAGATCAAGGAACTAGACAAACAGGGAATTTTTCTGCATTATAGCAGTATAAAGAAAGTGTTTGAATAAGTGTTTGAATAAGCAAAGAAAGCCTTGACAAAGAATTAACAATTTGCTATACTACGATACAAGTAAAGGGGAGTAGCTGGTACCCGGGTATAATATCAGGCGTCAGGACGATCAGAAGATCCGCAGATATGAATAGCAAGACTTTTACTGCATGTGTGTATTTGCCATGCAGTAAGGGTCTTTTTTATTATCAAACCCTTTATGTCATACATACCAAGGTCCAGAAGAAAAGGAGAATACAAAATGAGCAAAAAGAAAAAAGGAGCGATTGCAGGAGTGGCAGCGGCAGTTGTCATTGTCTGTGCAGCGGGTGCAGGAAATGCAACTTATACGATTAATGAACAGGAGCAGGCAGTTGTGACTACATTTGGTGTCAGCCATGCAGTTACTGATCCGGGACTTCATTTTAAGATTCCATTCGTGCAGCATGTAACAAAGGTGAACACGACGATTCAGAGTCTGCGTATCGGTTACGACAAGAACAATGATGTGATAGCAGATGAATCTATTATGATTACATCCGACTTTAATTTCGTCGATGTGGACTTTTATCTTGAATATCGTGTATCTGATCCTGTAAAGGCCGTGTATGCATCGAAAGATCCAGATCTTATTTTGCAGAACATTGCGCAAAGCTGTATTCGTGCCGCAATCAGCAATTATGATGTAGATTCTGTTTTGACAACAGGAAAGGGCGAGATTCAGTCAAGAATTAAAGAAATGATTACTGAGCAGCTTGATCTTTATAATGTTGGTATGCAGCTTGTGAATATTTCCATTCAGGATTCAGAGCCGCCGACAGCAGAAGTCATGGAGGCATTTAAGGCAGTTGAGACGGCAAAGCAGGGAAAAGAAACAAGCATAAACAATGCAAATAAGTATCGAAATGAAAAGCTGCCAATAGCGGAGGCTGATGCCGATCAGATTTTACAGGAAGCAGAAGCAACAAAGCAGGAGCGAATCAATGAGGCAAATGCGCAGGTAGCTATGTTTAATGCTAAGTTTGAGGAATATGAGAAAAATCCAGAAGTTACTAAAAAGAGAATGTTCTACGAGGCAATGGAGGGTATCCTGCCGCAGCTTCGTGTGATTATTGATGGAACAGATTCCACGACAACAATGCTTCATGAGCAATTAAATTCTGTGAGCGAACAAAACGTACAGAGCAGTGCATCTCCAGCAGACAGCAGCTCAACAAGTAAGTAAAAAAGAGAGGAAACATTACATGAAAAAGACAACAAAACGAATTATAATAGGAGTCGCAGCTTTTGTGGCAGTCATTTGCGGGCTGTCATCACTTGTAGTGACAAAGGAAAATGAATATACATTAATTATGAGATTTGGAAAAATTAACAGTATTAAAACAGAGGCTGGATTAAGCTTCAAGGTTCCGTTTTTAGACAGCGAACAGACACTTCCAAAGGAAATTCTTTTGTATGATATGGCAGCGTCGGATGTCATCACAAAGGATAAGAAAACAATGATTGCAGACAGCTATGTATTATGGCAGATCAGTGATCCTATATTGTTTTCAAAGACATTAAATCGTTCCGTAAGTAACGCTGAAGGCCGTATTGATGCTGCTGTATTTAACGCAACAAAAAATGCAATCAGCACCCTGACGCAAAATGAAGTCATTGCTGCAAGAGACGGCGAATTAAAGGAACTTATTATGAGCAAGGTCGGAAATTCAATGGACTCCTATGGCGTAAAGATTTTAATGGCAGAGATCAAACAGCTTGATCTGCCAGAGGACAACAAGGCAGCCGTATACGAGCGTATGATTTCAGAGCGTAATCAGATCGCAGCAAGCTATCAGGCAGAAGGTGATTCAGAGGCAAAGAAAATCAGAAACAGCACAGACAAAGAGATTTCCATTATGCTTTCAGATGCAAAGGCAGAGGCAGCAAACACCATAGCAGAGGGTGAAAGCGAGTACATGCGTATTTTAGGAGATGCGTATAACACGCCAGAGCGAGCAGAGTTTTATGAATTTGACCGTGCATTAGAGGCAGCAAAGACAGCCATGAGCGGAAGTGATAAGACATTGATTCTTCCAAAGGATTCACCACTTGCATCTATCTTTATGGGAGAGGAAAACTAAAATTAAAAAGATAAAATTCGGGCGGCGTAAAGCTGCCCGTTTTTGTATTGCCGAGTTATTCAAAATTTGATAAAATAAAATTACATGGCAATAATCTCAGATAAAGGTTTCCAAAATAAAAAATGGAATACTACGTTTTTAAGAAAGGTGGTGCGCAATATGAGAAGGTTTGTTAATCCGGGAAATACTGCATTTGAGGTGGCAGTAAACTCGCAGATTTATGTGGATAAAACAGGTCTTTTGGCATACACAAACAGTGTGATCAATACAAAACAGGCTTTGATTTGCAGCAGCAGGCCAAGGCGGTTTGGTAAATCCATTACTGCTGATATGCTTTGCGCATATTATAGCAGAGGCTGTGATTCTGATTCTATATTTGCATCATATGAAATTGCAAAGAGTGATTCTTACAAAAAACATTTGAATCAATATGATGTGATTTATCTGGATATACAATGGTGCATGATGGATGCTGGTTCGGCAGAACAGACCGTATCATATCTGAATTATCATGTGATTGAGGAATTAAAAGAGATATATCCGCAGATTTTACTAGATGGTATTCGTACTGCATATGGGGCAATGTCTTGTATCAATGCACAGACAGGTGTGAAATTTATTGTAATAATTGATGAGTGGGATGTTCTGATTAGAGATGAGGCTGCTAATGAAGCTGTTTTGCAGGATTATATTAATTTTTTGCGCGGAATGTTCAAGGGCAGCGAACCTACTAAGTTTATTGCACTAGCATATCTGACCGGAATATTGCCAATCAAAAAGCTAAAAACACAATCTGCTCTCAATAATTTCATGCAGTTTACAATGATTACGCCTGGTGTACTTGCAAGATACATCGGTTTTACCGAGGAAGAAGTAGGAAAATTATGCGAGCAGTTTGGTGTGGATTTTCGTGAGGTAAAACGATGGTACGATGGATATGAATTAGGAGACTATCATGTGTATAATCCGAATGCAGTAGTCAATGCAATGATAAATAAAAGCTTTCAAAGCTATTGGTCACAGACAGGAACATATGAGTCAATTGTACCATTTATCAATATGAATTTTGATGGTTTAAAGACTGCAGTGATAGAAATGCTGTCAGGTGCGACTACGCAGATTAATGTGAATTCATTCCAGAACGATATGGTTAATTTTGTAGATAAAGATGATGTGCTGACGCTTCTGGTGCATCTTGGCTATCTTGCGTACAATCAGAACATGCAGTATGCCTATATTCCAAATGAGGAAATTCGTCAGGAATTGCTGTTCGCAGTCCGAAGAAAAAAATGGAGTAAATTAAATCTTTTTTTGCAGGATTCAGAAGAATTATTAGATGCAACGCTTGATATGGATGAGGAAGCGACAGCAGAAAAAATTGAAAAAATTCATACCGAATACGTGTCTGCAATACAGTATAACAATGAAAATTCGCTGAGCTGCGTTTTATCAATAGCCTATTTAAGTGCAATGCAATATTATTTTAAGCCAATACGGGAATTGCCAACTGGACGTGGTTTCGCTGACTTTGTATTTATTCCCAAAAAAGAATATGCAAATGAGTATCCAGCGTTAGTAACAGAACTGAAATGGAATAAAAACGCACAGACTGCTCTCAACCAGATAAAGGAAAAACAATATCCGCAGTCACTTTTGCAATATACTGGGCAGATTCTTTTGATCGGTATAAATTATGATAAAAAAACAAAAGAGCATAGCTGTAAGATTGAACGATTTGAGCGGGTTTTACAGTAGGTGGAGAAATCAATGAAAACAACAACTAAGGATTTGACAAAAGGAACAATATGGAAGCAGCTAATTGTATTTGCAATACCGCTGATAGGGGGAAATTTATTTCAGCTGACATACAACATGGTAGATTCGATTGTGGTGGGACAGTTTGCCGGGCAGGATGCTCTTGCGGCGGTAGGCACCTCAGACCCAGTCATGAATTTACTGATTCTTGGTGTCACAGGACTATGCATTGGAGCATCCGTAATTATGAGTAATTGCTTTGGTGCAGGAAAAACGGAAGAATTAAAGCACGAGGTAGGAATGACACTTCTTCTTGTGATGGGGTTGTCAGCAATCATTCTTTTGGGAGGCTTGATTGCTTCCGAAGGAATATTAAAGCTGATGCAGACTCCGACTGATATATTGCCGCTTGCAGAAAGTTATCTGCATATTATCTTTATTGGAATGCCATTTACCTGCCTATACAATATTTATGCGGCATCGCTTCGAAGTGTAGGAGATGCCAAAACGCCAGTTTATTTTCTGGTGCTGTCCTCTGTCTTAAACGGAGCCTTAGATGTGCTGTTTGTAGCAGGGCTTCATATGGGTGTAGCTGGTGCCGGGTTGGCAACAGTGATTGCAGAGGCAGTGTCAGCAGTGCTTTGTGTAGTTTATGTTTATGTTCGCGTACCGATTCTTCATCTAAAGAAAGAGCATTTTCAGTTAGACAAACGATTGATATGGATGACAGTACAGTACGGTGGTATGTCATCACTTCAGCAGTGCAGTCAGCCTCTTGGAAAACTTTTGATTCAGGGTGCAATTAATACGCTTGGTGTTGGTGCAATGGCAGCATTTAATGCAGTCGGCAAGATAGAAGATTTTGCACTTGTACCAGGAAGAAGCATTTCAAATGCAATGATGACATTTACGGCACAAAATGATGGTGCAAAAAAGCCAAAGCGAGTTAAGGATGGTTTTCGAAGCGGTATTATGCTAGAGATTTGCTATGCTGTATTTATATGTGCAGTGCTTCTTGTATTTGATAATCAGCTGATTGGATTGTTCGGTGATTCTAAACAGATGCTTTCAGAGGGAGGCAAATACTTTGCAGTAATGGCATTTTTCTATTGGCTTCCAGGTGTTACAAACGCTCATCAGGGCTTTTTGCGCGGTGTCGGAAAAATGAAGATGACGCTTTATGGAACGCTCACCCAGATTACATTTCGCGTTATTTTTACATTTTTACTTGTACCGCGAATCGGCTTAGTAGGTGTCGGATTTGCGTGTGTTGCAGGATGGATAGCTATGCTTGGATGGCAGGCACCATACTGTATTTATATTAGAAAGAAAATGATGACAGAAAGGAAGGAAAAACTATGACTTACAAGGATAATGCAGTAAAGGATCTGCGTATCGCCTATATTGGAGGCGGCTCACGAGGATGGGCATGGACATTTATGCGCGATTTGGCATTAGAACTAGCACTTGGCGGCACAATCGTTTTGTACGATATTGACAAGGAAGCGGCAAAGGCAAATGAGATTATCGGAAATGGCATATCAGAAAGAGAAGAGGCAGTAGGCAAGTGGAAATATATTGTGGCGGATACACTAAAAGAGGCACTGACAGGCAGTGACTTTGCAGTGATTTCAATTCTTCCAGGTACATTTGATGAGATGGAGTCTGATGTGCATGAGCCAGAAAAATATGGTATCTATCAGTCTGTCGGTGATACAGCAGGTCCTGGCGGAATGGTACGTGCGCTGCGTACAATACCGATGTTTGTTACAATCGCAGAGGCAATTCGCGATTATGCGCCACAGGCATGGGTTATCAACTATACTAACCCGATGTCATTATGTGTAAAGACCCTATATCACGTATTTCCGCAGATCAAAGCATTTGGCTGTTGCCATGAAGTATTTGGAACACAAAAACTTCTGGCACAAATTGCAGAGAGTGAGCTTGGCATTGCTGATATCAAACGAGATGAAATTATAATGTTTCAGCGCAGAAAACCCCGGCCGTTCGCAGGAACGTCCGAGGGATGAATGCGCCGATTACAAACAACGCAACCATCATTCCAACAGGGTTTTCTTCTGGAATTGTTG
>NZ_JAJEQN010000071.1:0-8339 GCF_020687335.1 Anthropogastromicrobium aceti | reverse complement strand
AATGTTTTTAGAATTGCGAAAGTTGCATAGCAACGGAGCAATTCGTGGATATCAGTTGGGGGCAAAATACCTTTTGACCCCAACATCCATAGATAAATGGAATTTGCAAGGGATAGTGTATCATATCAAATGAAATAAAGAAACTAAAAAATAAGAAAAATCAAAAAAGAATTTAATAGACTGACTTTCCTCTTGCAATGACTTTGATAAGCTGCAAGTTCTTGTCTAAGATACAAAGATCAGCATCGTATCCTTCCTGAACTCTTCCTTTCTTATTTAAATGAAGAATGTCGGCAGGGTTGGAGGTGATTGTGGAGAGTGCGGTTTCTAGTGGAATGTTTTCCATGGATACGCATTCCTTTACTTCCTTTAACAGGCAGCTGGACTGACCGACTCCCATTCCCTGAAATTCACCTTTTTTATTGTAGATTGGCAGGCTTCCCTGTCCATCGGAGGAGATTGTGATACGGTTTGGATTGACACCTGCATTTAGCATACGCTTGATTCCTTTGCATACGCGCACCTCATCGCAGATAGTCTCCCAGTAGTCGATATCTTCGTTTCCTGTAAAGTCAACGGCACCGCCCTTTAATGCATATTCGATGGCTTGGCAAAAAAGTGCCTCGTTTCGGTTTACGTGAGTAGGAAGAAACTGTGATGCAGGAATTTCTGTCTCATCAATTACACGGTTGATTAACTCCATGCCTCGTGAGCCATCACCGAGATGAACGTTAATGATTCCAGCTTTTCCAGAAAGTACTCCGCCGAGTCTTGTATCGGCTGCAACACGGGTAAATTCTTCAAAGGTTGGCTGGGAGGAACGATGGTCTGAAATGGCGATTTCTCCTGTTCCAATGATTTCCTGAATCATCATAATATCCTTTGGGATGCTGTCAGTCAGCGTGCGAACAGGAACCTGATAACTTCCAGTGTAGCAGTAAGCAGATATTCCCTGCTCGTTTAGCCCTTTTGTTTTGGCGACAAGTGCACACATATCACGTCCAATTCCATCAGTGCCAAGACAGCCAACAACAGTTGTCACGCCGAATTTGGTAAGCCCTTCCATGGTGGCCTCTGGTGTACGGTTGGCAAAACCGCCTTCGCCGCCTCCTCCGAGTACATGAACATGACAGTCAATAAAGCCAGGTGTGAGGATCAGATTTGTTCCATCAATTTGTTCAGGCTCTGGAAAATATGAAGGAATTGACAGACTGCCTGCATCTGCAATTTTTACAATTTTATCGTGAATGATAAGTACATCCTTTTTTCCAAGATGCTCTGGTGCGTAAATGTCAATATTTTGAATTAGTTTGATCATATTATTATAAATACCTTTCTAAAATTATTTTGGCGATCAAATTCGCTGCCAATAGTATACCACACAAAACAGGATGAGCAAACGAAAAAGTGGTTATGTTTTTATTGACAAGAAGAGAAAAAAACACTATAATCGTTCAAAATAGAACTACAGAAGGAGGGCATACATGTATTTTTGTGATGAGCATAGAGGAATTACACGTTATTATGAGATTCTGAAGTCATCCGTATGTGAAAAATATCAGCTTAGGCAGATGGAGTATGATATACTGATGTTTCTATATAATAATCCACAGCATAACACGGCAGCAGATATTGTCAGATACAGAAAGTCAACAAAATCTCACGTATCTATGTCACTTAAGGTGCTTGAGGAAAAAGGGCTGATTGAAAGAAGGATAGATAAAGACAATAAAAAACGTGTTGAAATTTATATTTTGGATTCAGCAGATGATATAATAAAAGATGGCATACGCGTACAAAAGCAGTTTGCAAAAGATATGTTTAATGGGCTTACAGACGATGAAATTGCATTGTGTAAGCAGATCTTTAAAAAGATATGTAATAATGCGGAAGCGTGCATAAAAGCTGCAAATAACAAAGTGCCTGCAGAAAAATAAGACTGCGGGCACTTTGTTTTTTTAAGGAAGATATAAATTACTCAACATCCTGTAATGCTGCAAAATTTTCTTCGCCGGTACGAACCTTTACAACGCGGTCTACGTTGTATACGAAGATCTTGCCGTCACCGATATGACCGGTGTAGAGTGTCTTCTTTGCAGCTGCGATTACTGTATCAACTGGGATGCTGCTGACAACTACTTCAACCTTAACTTTTGGAAGAAGAGTAGCATCAAGCTCAACACCACGGTACTTTTCGCCGGCACCCTTCTGAATGCCGCAGCCCATTACCTGAGTAACGGTCATTCCAGTTACACCTATGTCATTCATAGCCTTTCTAAGCTTATCATAACGAGAAAGCTTTGCAATGATGACAACCTTATAGATACCGCTTGGTGAAACATCTGGAGCATTAACGACCTTAACAGCGGCAGCCTTCTGTGCAGCAGAAGCGCGGTCATATTCTTCAACACCAAGGTTTGTATTTGCATTTTGCTCCATGGTCATAGTATTGTCGATATCCATGATTGAGAATCCGGCATAAGCAGATGGAAGACCATGCTCAGTTGCATCAAGACCAATGATTTCTTCTTCCTCGGAAACACGAAGACCAAAGATTGCTTTGATAACAAGGAATGTAATCGTGATAGTAACAGCAGTGAAAGCTGCGGTACAAAGCATACCAAGAAGCTGTAAGCCAAGCTGTGAGAAGCCGCCGCCATAGAAAAGACCAGCTCCAGCGATCTGGTTTGCACCATATGTAACGCCATCACCATATCCTCTTGCAAAGGCCGGAGCACTCTTTGTGGCAAAAAGTCCAACTGCAATTGTACCCCAGATACCATTCATCATATGAACAGCTACGGCACCAACTGGATCATCAACGTGAATCTTATTATCACAGAACCATACACCAAATACAACAAGCAAACCAGAAACAGCACCTATCACGATAGAACCAAATGCATCTACAACGTCACAGCCGGCAGTTACAGCAACAAGGCCAGCTAAAGAAGCATTCAGACACATGGAAACATCAGGCTTTCCATACTTTACCCATGTAAAGATCATACAGACTACAGTTGCGATAGATGGTGCAATTGTTGTAGTAACGAAAATGGATCCAAGCTCCTCAACGCTAGTTGCTGCGGCACCATTAAATCCATACCAGCCAAGCCAAAGAATGAAAACACCAAGACAGCCAAGTGGAAGATTGTGACCAGGGAAGGCATTTACCTTTGTGATTTTGCCGTTTGAATCCTTTACAAACTTTCCAATACGAGGTCCTAACATTGCTGCACCAATGAGTGCACAGATACCGCCAACCATATGAATACAGTTTGAACCGGCAAAATCATGGAAGCCGATCTGTGCAAGCCAGCCGCCGCCCCATGTCCAGTGTGCCTCAATCGGGTAGATTAAAGCAGAGATTACTGCTGAGTAGACACAGTAGGAAAGGAATCTTGTTCTTTCAGCCATAGCACCAGATACGATGGTAGCAGTAGTTGCACAGAACACAAGGTTAAATACGAAATTGGACCAGTCAAAATTTGCATAATCTGTAAAAATGTCAAAGCCCGGCTTTCCGATAAGACCAACAAGATCTTCTCCGAGAAACAGACCAAAACCAATCAGGATAAACATAACAGTACCAATACAAAAATCCATCAGATTCTTCATCAGGATATTTCCTGTATTTTTTGCTCTGGTAAAACCAGCCTCAACCATTGCAAAACCAGCCTGCATCCAGAATACGAGTGCAGCTCCAATTAAAAACCATACACCAAAGACTTCACTTTGAACCGTACTTAAAATTTCTTCCATAGGACATTTCCTCCTTTTTTAACAGTACAAAGCCGCGCACACCGGGATCCTTCGGCGTGCACGGCTTTGTGCTGCGGATATGAGAAAAGGCGCTGACTTCCATACGAATGTGTCAGCGCCTTTGCTTGAAAATGATTATAGAAGTCGAAGCGCGATTTGTCAATCAGAAATTTTATAAAAAATTAACATTGTGAAAATCTTCTATACATGATGGGATTTTCGCGGTATACTGTAAGCATAAATACAAAAATGGCAGCTATTCACAGCATGCAAATTCGCATAGCTTTAAATAGCTGCAAAAAATGAAATGCTGACATGGAAAAGGATTGAAGTGTGTAGATATGGAAAAGAAAAGACAGCCAATCGGCGTATTTGATTCTGGTGCAGGCGGACTTAGTGTATTAAAGGAGCTAGTACGACTGATGCCAGAGGAAGATTTTATTTATTATGGGGACTCGCTCAATGCACCTTACGGCGTAAAACCGCTTGAAGAAGTGCGACAGCTTACATATGCCTGTGCTGAGCATTTGTTAGAGCGTGGTGTAAAGGAAATTATTATTGCCTGCAATACGGCGACAAGTGCGGCATGCAAAATAATGCGCGGCATGTATCCGGATTTGCCGCTTGTAGGCATAGAGCCTGCGGTAAAGCCGGCAGCCCAAAATCACCGAGGAGAAAAAGTGGCTGTTATGGCAACTCCGCTGACACTTCATGAAGAAAAATTTAAACAGCTTGTGAAGCGCTATGAGGATCAGGCGGTAATTATTCCAGTTCCGTGTCCGGATTTGGTGGAATATGTGGAGAAAGGAATTTTAGAAGGCCCTGAGCTTGAGGGATATTTAAAGGATGTATTAACACCTTGTTTACAGGAAGGTATTAAGGCAGTAGTTCTTGGCTGTACACATTTTCCGCTTGTAAAGTCTGCGATTGGAAAGGTTGTTGGTGAATCGGTTCGCATTTATGATGGAGGAGAGGGAACTGCCAGACAGGCAAAATGTCTGCTAGCTGCGAAAAATCTCTGTACAGATCAAGAAAAAGGGCACATCTGCTTTGAGAGCAGTGCACCCGAAAAAGAAGCATATTATGAAGCGCTGTACCGAAAGGCAGCACATATTGACAGCAGAGTGAAATTATGAGTATTAGAGCATTAGTCTTAGCAATTTTATAATACTGTATGAGGATTTCTCATCGCGGTAAATTACTTCACGCGCCTTGGCTGGATAGTCTGTGATAATGACATCCACCTGGGCGTTTTTCATGCGCTCTGCCTCTGCTCTTGTGTTGATGGTCCAGGCATAGACAGCCTTGCCTTGTGCATGGGCCTTTGCAACAGTTGTATTATTTACAAACATAGAACGTACACAGAAAAAGTCAATCATGTCATTTTTATAATAGTTGCCGATGGCTGTAGTAAGAATGTAGCCGAGCGTAAGATCAGGATTTAACTCATTTACCTGACGAAGATAAGCATAGTCGGAGGACTGAATGGAACACTGATATTCCATTTCATATTGTTCAATTAGGCCTACAACTTTCGCTGCAAGATCTGCACTGGCAGAATTTCTCTTTAATTCAATTAAAAGGTGCGCTCGTCCTTTTACAAGAGACATGACTTCTTCTAGTGTAGGTATATAGGTAAATTCATGGTCTTTTGAAAAATAATAACTGATATCATATTGCTTTAATTCTTCATAGGTAACATCTGCAATGTTGATTTTTTTTCCAGCGATACGTTTAAGTGAAGCATCATGACAAACAATAACCACGCCATCTTTTGTTTCCTGAACGTCAATCTCAACACCGTCAGAGAGGGAGGAGATTGCAAGATCAATGGCTTCAAGTGAGTTTTCAGGTGCTTCTGAAGAAAGTCCTCTGTGACAGTAAATTTGAACTGGGCTTAGTGGACGTTCAGCAAGAAGGGCACCGTTATAGATACCATAGTATAAAAAGCAAAAAACGCCAACACCGGCAGCAGCAAGACCACAGGCACGAAAGATACGGCGAAGCGGTGTGTCTGGCGCATAGCTAAGATGAAATTCCAAAATAACATCATTGCCGGAAAAACGGAAAAACAGATGTGTCATCATTGCTGCATTTAAGAAAACACCTATGCAGGTGACAAACCATATGAGTGCGATGGAAAGCGTATTGTTAAAGCTAAGAACCATTGCAACCTTTAAGTCAGCTGGCGCAAAAAAATTGACGACGACAACAATTATAATCTGACACAGCAAACGAAGAATAAACCAAAGGACAACGACGAGCAGATTTAAAAGAATTATGTCGCTTAGTACAGCACGAAGATTCTTTCTGACGAGAGGAACACTTGCTTTTTTTGCATTTCTCAGGCCGAAATCGCCAAGATACCAGTAGCAGGCACAGAAAAACTCACGAACTGCAAAAATTCCAATAAATATAAGAAAAGTGATGATCGGAATGCAGTAAATAAGTTTTGAAAAAAGCATTGGCAAAAAGGTGCTGTAAGGATTTATGCGAAAACAGATTTCATAGAAAAAGAATAGGTTGATTAAAATCTGGTAGGCAAATAAAGGCAGGGCGACATACAGCTGTTTAAAGTGAAATCTTTGAAAGCCTTTTGCGCAGCCATGTAGAAAAATATCCTTCATGCGAAGCTTCTGTCTTGCCAAAGAAGCCTGAAAGCCGCCAAGAAGAATGCATGCATTAAGATAAGTCAGCACACATGCAGTCAAAAATAAAATCAGAAGCATTGCGATTGCCGGAGGTGTGATCAGAAAGCGTCCGATATTGGCGGAATTTAAAAAACTGTAGCCGTCGATTTTTAATGCAATACTTAAAAGAAGCTGAAAGAGTGAGTATTCAATCAGGGTGTAAAATATAGAGTAAATAATTTGAAGCGCGAGCATACTTTTTATATTTAAAAAGGCACCGCGCATAGCAATCTTTAAGTCGCCTAAGGCATTTTTTAAATGACAAAAATAGCGCCTTGTGTGCTTTTTAGTGTGTTGTTCCATAGCTGTCAGTCCTGTCTGTAAGATATATATTCTATGATAACATAGTTTTTCGCAAAATGCGATGTAAAATTACAAAAAACGAAAAATCAATGAGAGAAAATTTGGCAAAACCTTTACAAAAAACACGATAATTGATATCATGAATAATAGTGCGAGGCACGGATCATATAGAAAAATGGAGAAAATTGTAATGCTTACAAGAGAAGATCATAAGACATATGCGCAGATTTTGCGCGAAGAACTGACACCAGCGTTTGGCTGTACAGAGCCGATTGCGCTGGCATACTGTGCCGCAAAGGCAAGAGAAGTATTAGGTCAGATGCCGACAGAGGTTATCATTGAGGCGAGCGGCAATATTATCAAGAATGTAAAGAGTGTTATCGTACCGAATACAGGCGGCATGAAGGGAATCCCAGCGGCAGCGGCAGCTGGAATCGTGGCAGGAGATTCAAAAGCATGTCTTGAGGTTATCGCAAAGGTAACACCAGAAGAACAAAAGGAAATCGCTGAGTATTTAAATAATGTTCCATTTAGTGTAAAGGCAATGGAGGATGGTGATAAGCTTGATATTCGTGTAACAGTAAAAGCCAAGGAAAATAGTGCAGTTGTGCGTGTATCAAAGCATCATACTGATATTGTGTATATCGCGCGTAATGGCGAGGTTATGTTAAACGAGCAGGACGACTGCGAGTGTGCACAGAAACTGGCAGAGAGCCAGGCTGCGGCAGCAGAGCAGCGCGCTGACAGAAGCCGCCTTAGCATTGAGGGAATTGTAGAGTATGCGAAGACTGCAGATTTAAGCACAGTAAGTGATTTGTTAAACAGACAGGTTGAGTATAACTATAATATTGCACAGGTTGGTGTAAAAGAGGACTGGGGTGCAAATGTGGGAAGTGTTTTGCTTGATACATATGGTGAAGATGTGCGTACAAAAGCAAGAGCATATGCAGCAGCAGGCTCCGATGCACGTATGAGTGGCTGTGAGCTTCCTGTTGTAATCAATTCGGGAAGTGGAAACCAGGGAATTACTGTATCAGTTCCTGTTATTATTTATGCAAAGGAATATCATAAGAGTGACGAAGAACTGCTTCGTGCACTTTTGGTATCAAATCTTATTGCAATTCACATTAAGACAGGAATTGGACCATTGTCTGCATTTTGCGGAGCAGTAAGTGCCGGATGTGCAGCAGGCTGTGCAATTGCATTTTTACTTGGCGGCGGCATCGATGAGGTGGCTCATACACTTGTAAATTCTATTGCAATTACATCTGGTATTATCTGCGATGGAGCAAAGCCATCATGTGCAGCAAAGATTGCATCTTCTGTGGATGCTGGAATTTTAGGATATGAAATGTATCGCCATGGCCAGCAGTTCTATGGTGAGGATGGAATTGTAAGTAAGGGTGTTGAGAATACTATTCGTAATATCTGCCGAATTGGTGCAGAAGGAATGAATGGCACAGACGAAGAGATTATAAAGATCATGACACACTGTGATTAAAATATAGTAACTATTCAGAACCCCATTCGCAAAATCGCATCTTCGATGCTTCTATTTTGCTCATGTGGTTACCTCGCCATATA
>NZ_JAJEQN010000070.1:0-8691 GCF_020687335.1 Anthropogastromicrobium aceti | reverse complement strand
GGGGGTTTGAGTCCGATGGAGTATAGACGCAGTCTTGGAATTGCTTAATTCAGGTCCAAGAAAGCGTCCGCACCCCCAAAATAACATTGGAAGATTATATAAAACACAATCTGTTAAAAGTATCTATTGTAAGTGTCGTTACTGTTTTAAGTGTTATGACTGTGATTCTTGTGCTTTTAAGAAAGGCAAGAAAGGCCGAGGCTATTGCAACGAGGGCAGCAATAAATACACAGGAGCTTAATGAAAAGCTGCAGGTGGCAGTAGAAAAGGCTGAAAGTGCAAATAATGCAAAATCGACGTTTCTTTTTAATATGTCGCATGATATAAGGACGCCAATGAATGCAATTATCGGATATGCAGATCTGGCATCTAGGCATATAGATGATGCAGAAAGACTTAAAAAATATATGAAAAATATTCAGTCATGCGGCCAGAATTTGCTGTCTCTTCTTAATGATGTGCTGGATCTTGCCAGAATTGAAAATAATAAGACAGAAATGGAATATGTAATTTCAGATATCGGCGCAGATTTTGAAACATGGGTTATGATGTTTTTGAATCAGGCGGAAGAAAAGAAACAGACAATTACTGAGACAAAGCATTTGCTTTATCCGTATGTTTACATGGATGTTTCTCATGTATCGGAGATTTTTATTAATATCATAAGCAATGCAATTAAGTACACTAATAATGGAGGTGTGATAAACTGTGATATTTCGCAGGCGCCTGGCAAAAAGAATGGCTGGTGCGATGTTATTATTACTGTAAAAGATAATGGAATTGGTATGTCAGATCAGTTTTTAAAGCATATTTATGAACCATTTGAGCGAGAGCGCAATTCAACGATAAGCCGTGTAGAAGGAAGCGGCATTGGAATGGGTATCGTGAAAAGGCTTGTTGAGCTGATGGATGGCAGTGTTGATGTGCAAAGTAAAATTGGCGACGGCTCTACAGTTACTGTAACTATCCCATGCAAAATTGCATCAAAAGAGGAATCAATTGCAAAGCGGGATAAAGGAACTCATGATAAAGCCAGCTTAGTTGGTGCGAGAATTTTGGTGGTAGAGGACAATGATATTAATGCAGAAATTGCAACGGAGCTTCTAGAAGAGGAAGGTTGCATTATAGAGAGGGCATGCAATGGTGTGGAGTGCATTGATATGCTTGAAAAGGCAGATAATTCATATTATGCGATGATTCTTATGGATATTCAGATGCCTGTCATGAACGGCTATGATGCTACTAGGAAAATTCGCAGAATGAAAAATCAAAATAAGGCACAAATTCCTATCATTGCAATGACAGCAAATGCCTTTACAGAGGATAGACAGATGGCGCTTGATGTAGGTATGAATGATCATGTCTCCAAGCCGATTGATATGAACATTCTTGTGCCGATCATGATGAGGTATGTGTAACTATTCAGAGCCATGCAAAATAGAAGCATCGAAGATGCGATTTTGCGAATGGGGTTCTGAATAGTTACAAGTATTTATAATATAAGAAGGGTGTCATATGGACGAGAAGCTTAAACAAAAATTAATTGAAGCTGTTAAGGCAGGCGATGAAAATCAGGCAAGTGAGCTTTTGTGGCAGCTTGTAATTGATTGCCAGAACTGTCCGTTTAAGACTGTGTCAGGTCTTCCATTTTCCTATACTATTAAACGTGGACGAAATGGAGAACTGACAAAAGAGTTATGGATTGACAGACGGGAGAATAGTAAGTCATTGGCGTGGAGCAGTATCAGACTGGCATTTTCAAATGCAATGAAAATAAAGAGTGCGGATCGCCCTAAAGCGCTTGGCGATATTCGCGGTGTTTCTTATATTTACCCTATGCTGTGGCGCTTTGGTGTGCTTGAGGTACCGCAAACAGCACAGCAGCGTATGAATACAGAACTGTAAAAAATAATGTACGATGGAGGCGGGAATATGGATCATTTTAAACTGGTGTCTGAGTATGCACCGACTGGCGATCAGCCAAGGGCGATTGAGGAGCTTGTAAAAGGATTTAAAGAGGGAAATCAGTTCGAGACACTTCTCGGTGTAACTGGTTCGGGAAAGACATTTACTATGGCAAATGTCATTCAGGCATTAAATAAGCCAACATTGATTATTTCCCACAATAAGACGCTTGCCGGTCAGCTATATGGTGAGATGAAGGAATTTTTCCCAGAGAATGCAGTTGAATATTTTGTCTCATATTATGACTATTACCAGCCTGAGGCTTATGTGCCTTCATCTGATACGTATATTGAGAAGGATTCTGCGATCAATGAGGAGATTGATAAATTAAGGCTTTCTGCGACGGCAGCGCTTTCTGAGAGACGTGATGTAATTGTAGTGGCATCTGTTTCGTGTATATATGGTCTGGGAAGTCCTGTTGATTATAAGGATATGATTTTATCACTTCGTCCAGGAATGATAAAGGATCGCGATGAAGTAATCAAAAAGCTTGTTGAGATGCAGTACGAGCGAAACGATATGGATTTTCACCGAAGTACATTTCGTGTGCATGGTGATGTCGTAGAGATTTTTCCAGCAAATGAGGGTGAGACTGCAGTGCGCGTAGAGTTTTTCGGTGATGAAATTGATCAGATAAGTGAGTTTGATCCGCTGACAGCACAGGTAAGAAGCCGTCTAAAGCATATCGCAATTTTCCCGGCCTCTCATTACGTTGTTGACCCAAAGGAGATGCTTCGCGCAACAACTGATATTGAAGAAGAGCTAAAGGAACGTGTAGATTTCTTTAAGCGAAATGACCGTTTGCTGGAGGCACAGCGAATTTCAGAACGCACTCACTATGATATTGAGATGATGAGAGAAACTGGCTTTTGCTCTGGAATCGAAAATTATTCGCGTCATCTGGCAGGGCTTCCGGCCGGTTCACCGCCGTTTACGCTGATTGATTATTTTCCAGATGATTTCTTAATTATTGTGGATGAGTCTCATATTACACTTCCGCAGGTGCGCGGTATGTTTGCAGGAGACCGCTCACGAAAAACTACGCTGGTAGATTATGGTTTTCGCCTTCCATCAGCACTTGATAATCGCCCTTTGAATTTTAGTGAATTTGAAAGCAAGATTGACCAGATGCTTTTTGTTTCGGCAACACCAGGCGATTATGAAGGTGAGCATGAGATGATGCGTGCAGAGCAGGTTATACGTCCGACAGGACTTTTAGATCCGCCGATTGAGGTGCGTCCAGTTGAGGGGCAGATTGATGATCTGATTGCCGAGATTAGAAAAACGCTGCGGTCAAAAAATAAAGTGCTTGTCACGACTTTAACAAAAAGAATGGCAGAGGATTTGACGGAATATCTGCGCGATGCAGGTATTCGCGTGCGCTATCTGCATTCTGATATTGATACGCTTGAGCGCGCACAGATTATTCGCGATATGCGTCTTGATGTGTTTGACGTGTTGGTGGGCATCAATTTGCTTAGAGAGGGTCTTGATATTCCGGAGATCGCGCTTGTGGCGATATTAGATGCTGATAAGGAAGGATTTCTGCGTTCAGAGACGTCACTTATTCAGACGATTGGACGAGCAGCACGAAATAGCGAAGGTCATGTTGTGATGTACGCTGATACGATAACAGACTCTATGCGAAATGCAATTGAGGAGACAAAAAGAAGACGCGAGATTCAAAATGAGTATAACATAGAGCACAACATCACACCTACTACTATAAAGAAGGCTGTCCGCGATCTGATTTCAATCTCAAAGGCAGCAGAGAAGGCTGATGAGAAGCTTGCAAAGGATCCAGAATCAATGAGTAGGCAGGAACTCGAAAAGTTGATTGCAAAGGTAGCAAAACAGATGAATAAGGCAGCTGCTGAGTTAAACTTTGAAGCAGCGGCAGAACTTCGTGATCAGATGAGAAATCTGAAAAAATATTTAGATGATTAAAAGAAAGGCATATAATAATAAATATGGAAAATAAGAAATTTATCCGAATCCGCGGTGCAGCAGAGAATAATCTAAAGCACATTGATTTGGATATTCCAAGAGATGAACTTGTTGTGCTGACTGGATTGTCTGGTTCAGGAAAATCCTCACTTGCATTTGACACAATATATGCAGAGGGTCAGAGGCGATACATGGAGTCGCTTTCATCTTATGCAAGACAATTTTTAGGTCAGATGGAAAAGCCAAATGTTGAAAGTATTGAAGGTTTGCCGCCGGCAATCTCCATTGATCAGAAATCTACTAATAGAAATCCGCGTTCTACGGTAGGTACCGTAACGGAAATCTACGACTATTTTCGTCTTTTATATGCGCGTATTGGTGTTCCACATTGTCCTGTCTGTGGCCGAAAGATAAGCCGTCAGACTGTTGATCAGATGGTGGACAGTTTGATGGCACTTAAAGAGCGCACGAAGATTTTATTGCTGGCACCTGTTGTGCGCGGAAAGAAAGGCCGTCATGAGAAGGTTTTGGAGCAGGCAAGAAAGAGCGGCTATGTGCGTGTGCGCATTGATGGTAGTCAGTATGATCTGGAAGAGGAGATTACGCTTGATAAGAATATAAAGCATAATATTGAGATTATTGTAGATCGTCTTGTCATAAAAGAGGGTATTGAAAAGCGTCTTGCCGATTCACTGGAAAATGTGTTAAAGCTGGCAGATGGTCTTGCTTTTGTGGAGGTTGTGGATGGAACGCCAATGACGTTTAGCCAAAACTTTTCCTGCCCTGACTGCGGCATAAGTATTGATGAGATTGAGCCGCGAAGCTTTTCATTTAATAATCCATTTGGTGCGTGTCCAACTTGCTTTGGACTTGGCTATAAGATGGAGTTTGATGAGCAGCTTATGATTCCGGATCAGTCGCTTAGCATTGATCAGGGGGCAATTATTGTGCCTGGATGGCAGTCATGTACCGATGAAGGCAGCTTTACAAGAGCGATTTTAAATGCACTTGCAGAGGAGTTTCATTTCACGCTAGACGTGCCATTTGAGTCATACAGCAAAGAAATTCATGATATTTTGATAAATGGAACTAATAAGAGTGTAAAGGTGCGCTACAAGGGACAGCGAGGAGAAGGCGTGTATGATATTGTATTTGAGGGCTTAATTAAAAATGTAGAGCGCCGTTACCGTGAGACAGGTTCGGAAACAATCAAAGCAGAGTACGAAACATTTATGCGCATTACACCATGTTCTACATGTAAGGGCATGCGTCTGAAAAGAGAATCACTTGCCGTGACAGTGGCAGATAAAAATATTTATGAGGTGACAAATCTTTCTATTCGTGATCTTGCATCATTTTTATCTGATTTGACGCTTACCACGACGCAGCAGCTGATAGGTGAGCAGATTTTAAAGGAAATCCGAGCGCGCGTACAGTTTTTGATTGATGTAGGTCTTGATTATCTTTGCCTGTCGCGTGCAACTGGTACGCTTTCAGGCGGTGAGGCACAGCGTATTCGTCTGGCAACACAGATTGGCTCTGGTCTTGTTGGTGTGGCTTATATTTTAGATGAGCCAAGCATTGGTCTGCATCAAAGAGATAATGACAAGCTGCTAGGCACATTAAAGCATCTTCGTGATCTTGGCAATTCTGTTATTGTCGTTGAACATGATGAGGATACAATGCGTGCTGCCGATTATGTAGTTGATATTGGACCTGGTGCAGGTGAGCATGGCGGTCAGGTTGTTGCAGCAGGCACGGCAGAAGAACTTATGAAAAATCCGGCATCCATAACTGGAAAATATTTGAGCGGTGAACTTAAGATTCCAGTTCCAAAAACAAGAAGAGAACCGCAGGGCTGGCTGACTGTAGTGGGAGCAAAGGAAAATAATTTAAAGAATATCACAGTGAATTTTCCTAAGGGAGTCTTTACATGCGTAACTGGTGTATCTGGTTCTGGCAAGAGCAGCCTTGTCAATTCAATTTTGTATCAGGCGCTTGCAAAGCAGCTAAACCGTGCGAGAACCATTCCAGGTGCATATAAAGAGATTAAGGGCATAGAGCAGTTTGATAAGGTAATAAATATAGATCAAAGTCCGATTGGCCGCACACCGCGCTCTAATCCGGCAACTTACACTGGCGTGTTTGATATGATCCGTGATCTTTTTGCTTCAACAGTTGACGCAAAGACGAGAGGCTATAATAAGGGTCGTTTTAGCTTTAATGTAAAGGGTGGACGCTGTGAGGCATGTTCCGGTGATGGTATCGTAAAGATTGAGATGCACTTTTTGCCTGATGTGTATGTGCCATGTGAGGTCTGCAAGGGAAAACGCTATAACAGAGAAACGCTGGAAGTAAAATATAAGGGAAAGAGTATTTATGATGTGCTTAATATGACAGTAGAAGAGGCGCTTACATTTTTTGAAAATGTTCCGTCTATTTACCGCAAAATTGAGACATTGTATCAGGTAGGTCTTTCATATATACGATTAGGTCAGCCATCCACAACGCTTTCAGGCGGCGAGGCACAGCGTATTAAGCTGGCGACTGAGTTAAGCCGAAAGAGTACAGGAAAGACAATCTATATTTTAGATGAGCCGACGACAGGACTTCATTTTGCAGATGTTCACAAGCTTACAGAAATGCTGCAGAAGCTTGTAGAAAACGGCAATACAGTAATTGTAATCGAGCACAATTTAGATGTAATAAAGACAGCTGATTATATTATTGATATGGGACCAGAAGGCGGAGACGGCGGAGGAACAGTAGTAGCGCAGGGAACGCCTGAAGAAGTGGCAGAGTGCCCGCAGTCCTACACGGGATATTATGTAAAACGTGTTATAGCTAATGGATAAGCCAATATTGCGGCAAAGCCCGAAGGTGAATGGCTTTCACGAGACGGACACTTGAAGCAGGTCTTTCAAAGTAATGTATGATAAGAAAGAACATAAAAGGAACCTGCTGAGTTTGGTCCGTCGACGAAACCATTACACCGAAGGGCTTACGCAACTTACACCGAAGGCTTTCGTAACATGAGCAGATCCCACACTTGCAATCTTTACACAGGTATGATAGACTAGATTGAATTAGTAACTAATAAAGTATAATCAGAAAGCTATATGAAAGGGTAAGGTAATGCGATTGAATAAGAAGAGCCTCCTTCTTGGCGTGATCGTTTTATTACTTTCCTGTATAGTTGGAAGCAGTGCAAAAAATGGCTCATTTCTTGAAACTGTGCAGGCTTCTATGGTACGGGAAAATGACAGCGATCAGTCACAAGATCAGCCGGGGATTGGCGTATCAGCCTTAGGTTACTGCGTGATGAATGCAGATACGGGTGAAATTGTTTTGCAAAAAAATGCTGACGAAAAGCTTCATCCGGCAAGCATTACAAAGATTATGACGCTGCTTGTGACGGTGGAACAATGTAAGAACCTTGATTCTGTAACAACTGTGTCAGAAAATGCACTGAATCAGATTGCACCGCTTAGTTCAACACTTCATCCGATGCCAAAGCCGGGAGAGCAATTTACTATCAGGGATCTTTTATATGGTCTTACGATGTGCTCAGGCAATGAGTGCGCGAATATCTTAGCGGAAGCAGTTTGCGGTGATATCGACAGCTTTGTTGAACTGATGAATGAGAGAGCAAAAGAAGCTGGTGCAAAAAACACTCATTTTTCAAATCCTCACGGACTTGATGCTGACGATCATTTAACAACAGCATATGATATGGCGCTTATTATGAAGGCAGCACTAAAAAATCCGGCGGCAAAGGAAATTCTTTCTGCGAAAACATACACTATTCCTGAAACAGCGTATACATCTAAGAGAAATATGACAAGTGGTCATAAGATGGTTTCAGGTGAGTTTGAATGTGAGGGTGTTTATGCCGGAAAGCCGGGCTATACACGTCTTGCCCAGTCTACGCTTGTGACAGCTGCAAAGCGAGACGATGTTGATCTTATAGCAGTCGTTATGAAATCAGACTCAGGCATAAGTTATGAGGATACAAGTCTTTTGCTTGACAATGCCTACGCAAAGATAAATGATTGGGGCACGACTGGCGGTTTTAATGTATATCATCCGCGTGTGACGCAGATTGACGATGCCGGCTTTACCGTGACATGGGATGTCGGCTCAGATGCTGTGAGAGCTGAGTTTCCTGTCTGGATTGAGTATGACAGTACAGATGTGCTGACAAAGGGATCTTTGGAGGTGACATCTGATACAATTTCTTATCATGTCAGCCTTTTAGATCACGCCGGAAAAAACGGTGTGTATACAGTACAGGCTTATGTGTATAATGCGTCAGGAGAATCAAAGGTCTGCTCAATTAAGGTTTTATCAGGTGTAGGTGATAAGAAGGGTTTTGTAAACTGGAATGGCGCCACTTATTATGTGCATGAAAATGGTGCACTTGGTCTGCAGTGGCAGGAGCTTGAAGAGGGCTGCTATTATTTTGATTATACGACAGCGCAGATGGTTACAGGCTGGGTGGGTAGCGATACGAAATTTTATCTTGACCCAGATGGAAAGCTGCACACAGGCTGGCTTAAGCTTGATGGAAAGCAATATTATTTTTATCAGGCAGGCGATATGGCAACTGGAAAGATGACCATTGGAAATGGTGAATATTATTTTGACGAAAATGGTGTTTTGCAGTCTGGTTTCGCGATTCCGCAGGCGCCATCATTATATGAATGATACCAGGGTCA
Source organism: Anthropogastromicrobium aceti (assembly GCF_020687335.1). NCBI lineage: Bacteria > Bacillati > Bacillota > Clostridia > Lachnospirales > Lachnospiraceae > Anthropogastromicrobium > Anthropogastromicrobium aceti. The sequence continues at coordinate 61 of NZ_JAJEQN010000070.1, read as the reverse complement.
AAAGCTCCAAAAGCCGTTCGTGCTTGCACGATTAGGTTTTTGAGCTTGGGACCCGCAAAAA